>JANOVN010000316.1:0-2906 GCA_031417455.1 Hyphomicrobiaceae bacterium
CGGCGACGCCTTCGCGCTCATGCGCAGCATGGTGCTCGACCTGCGAGTAGCCGGTCACAACATCCGCCATCTCGACATCGGTGGCGGGCTTGGCGTGCCCTATCGCGGCGTAAACGATATTCCGCCATCACCGGCCGACTATGCTGCCATCGTACGCGAAAGCTTAAGCGATCTTGGGCTGAGTTTAATCCTCGAACCGGGCCGAATGATCGTCGGCAACGCGGGGGTTCTGGTCTCCAAGGTCATCTTCGCCAAGGAAGGCGCCGACCGCACGTTTACGATTGTCGATGCCGCCATGAACGATCTGATCCGGCCCACGTTGTATGAAGCCCATCACGATATCTGGCCGGTGGAAGAAGCCAAATCCGCGACTGCGCCTGTGCAACAAGACATCGTCGGACCGGTTTGCGAGACCGGTGATTATCTCGCCATTGACCGCGTGCTGCCCGTGTTCGTGCCGGGCGATCTCATCGCCGTGATGACCGCCGGTGCCTATGGCGCGGTCATGTCGTCGACCTACAATTCGCGGCCGCTGGTGCCGGAAGTACTCGTGCGCGGGGCGGAGTACGCCGTGGTGCGTCCGCGACCGAGTTATGAGGAGTTGATCGCGTTGGATCGGTTGCCGGGGTGGATTAAGCCAGCGGGGTAGTTCGAGGCTTGGGTGGGCGCGTGCGTGATAAGGGCTGCCGCGTTTAACCCGCTTGGGTTTCGCCAAGGAGGCTCAGTCCAACCTACACGCTGTTTATTGACCAAAAAGCCGGGCCCGTTCAGTCTCCGCGAGGGGGCGGATGGGTTTGGGCGGGGTGGCTACTGCCGTGTGGGCGGGGGGTGCGGGTTTGGGCGGAAGGAGGTAGATCGCCGGATTGGTTTTGGCGTGGGCTTCTAGGTCGGTCAGGAGCACGTCGACCAGCGGCGTGATCTGGGCTGCATTCATGTTGTGGGCCCAGGGTTCAGCGACTGAACCCGTGCCGACGAGGGCGACGTAGGAATAAGCGGCGCCGTTGGCGAACTGGACGCCACCGGTGATCCAGGTGTCGACCGTCGCATTCGGATCGAGCGTCGGCTTGGTGCCGGTCTTGGCAAAGTGGAGGCGAAGGCCTGGATGGCGGGCGGCGCACCAAGTCGCGATGGACTTCAGGGTGCCTGCGGGCTGGCCGCCTGCGGTGTGGCAGAGCGGCGCTTCCAGCAACGCCTTTAACATCGCGCGACCGGCCGGCTTGATGAGCACGTTGGGCACGATGTCGGAGACGGTATCGCGCGCGGCTTCCTTGGCACCAGTGCGGTTGGTGTAGTCGAGGGACTTGATGAGCGTGGGCAAATGCACGGGCTTGCCGCCCTGGCCGATGAGGCTTGCCAACACGACGCTCGACATCTGATGGACGCGGCGCGGGCTGCCCGCGATCTGGCCGAGCACGATGGCCGTGGATGGCGGTGTGCCTTCGCCGTTGGCGTTCGTTGGCGGCATGTTAAAGCCGAAGCGGTCGATCAGGTGTTTTATGCGCGGCTGGCCGAGCTGTGCGGCGCGGGTGAGCAGCGGGTTGTTGAGCGAGCAAGCGAACGCGACGATGGCACGGCGGGGCACGCGCTGGCCGCCACCGTGCTGGCAGCCGTCACCAGCGCCTGACGCATCGGCGTCCATGTATAAGGTGGCGGGGTCGTCCTTGCCTTCGTTGGCGATGGCGACGGCGGCAAGGATTTTAGCGGTCGAGGCCAGCATGCGGCTTTCGCGCCCGGGGATGTAGACGCCGGTCTTGGTGTCGCGAGCGAGCGGCGAGCCGAAGTACGACGCGCTTTCGCCTTGCTCATAGTAACGGACGATTTCGCCCTTCGCGTTGGCGGCGACGAGGATGATGTTGGGCAACTTTTTCTCAGGCGTCGCCTTGGCGGGATCGAGGGTGACGTTTGAATTGAGACGCGCTGCATATTGTGTCTCGAGCACGGCGAGCTTTGACTTGACCTTCTCGCCGAAGCTCAGATTTTCGGTCACGTCGAACGTGGTCGTGACGCCGCGCACGTAGTCACGCCAGGAAAATCCGTAGGCCTGTTTCATTTCTTCGCGCAGGCCGAAGCGGGCGGACGGCATGAGGGCGCTTGCCCGCACCATAGGGTTTGCAACCGCGCGTTTGGCGACGCCCGGCGCGTAGGTGTCGAGGGCTGACTGCAGTTTGGGCTTGACCTTGGGATCGGGCGGGCCGCCTGCGAGCTGGAACAGTTCGAATACCGTCTTCTTTTGTTCGGCATCGTCCTTGATCAGTTTTTCGGCGCAGGTTCGCGCGCGCACTTCGGTGATATAGCGCCAGCGGTCAAGGCGGACGGCGTTGAGCTTCTCGTTGCCTTCCAGCAGAATGATCGGCTTGTTGACGGCTGACGCCAGCACGTATTGCTCGGCGGTGGTCAGGTCCTTGGCTTCCTTGCCGAACACAACGCGGGCGGTCATTTCGACGCCGTGGAGGGGTGCGCCGCCGGTGCGTTGGGCAAGCCAGATGTGGTTGGCCGCCCACTGGCGCAACGGCGTGTCGTCGCCGCCTGCGGTCAGAACCTGATAGATGACGGGGGCGATCCACCATTCGCCGAGTTTGCGGGCGAGCTTGGTCGCGCTGCCTTCGCTGGAGGACGGCGGCGTGTTGTAGATCACGCGGGCAAACTGCATTGGCAGCGTCGAGCCGCCGACGCCCAGGCTTGGGCGCTTGGTACGGAGGGTACGAACAACGCTGGTGTAGGGGATTTTGAGCACGCCGATAAGGTCGATACCGTAAGGGTTCAGCGGCCCACCAAGATAGCGATCTTCGTGGAATTTCAGGCACTTCCAATAGTCTTCGGGCACGACATGGACGGGGATCGACTTGTGGTCGGGGTTGGCGGTGTGGTCGCCGATCTGGATCGCGTTACCGGTGTAGTTCACGTCG
>JANOVN010000317.1:0-4561 GCA_031417455.1 Hyphomicrobiaceae bacterium
GTCAAGCTAGGCGCTTTAGATAAATTGCTCGACGAAAAGCTTGGCGTTCAGGATGCCAAACTCGACGCTTTGGATGAAATGCTCGACGAAAAGCTTGGCGTTCAGGATGCCAAACTCGACGCGATTCTCGCGCGCCTCCCCAAAATTTGAATCATACACAGGTCTTGTAAGTTGGGTTACGTGCCCTTCGCAACGTAACCCAACGACCGCAAACGGTTAGTGACAAAAAATGTTGGGTTTCGTTTCGCTAACCCATCCTGCAAGGCGAGAACGATGCACTGGCTTCTTTGGCTCAAAGCGTTTCACGTCATGGCCGTCATCGCTTGGATGGCCGGCATGTTCTACCTGCCACGCCTGTTCATTTATCACGTCGAGGCGACACCCAATTCCGAGATGACCCGTACTTTCGAGGTCATGGAACGCCGCCTGCTACGCATCATTATAAACCCCGCGATGATCACCGTATGGCTCACTGGGCTGATCCTCGTGTGGCAGCAGCACCAGTACATGGAACACTGGTTCCACGCCAAATTCGTGTTCGTACTAGCCATGTCGGCGTTTCATGGCATGCTGGCTAAATGGCGCAAACAACTGGCAGCCGGGACCAACACGCATGACTCGCGATTTTTCCGGATCGCTAACGAAGTTCCGACAGTTCTCATGGCTGGCATCGTCATATTTGTAATTGTTAAGCCATTTTAGAATTGTTTCACGCCCAGATTGCGGATTCTGCGACACACTTGTCCGCTTCCGTTTGCCGCCGAACTCTGTTATACGCCACTTTGTTACCAGACGAAGCAAGGCCTCCCCGGCTGAGCTGCCGGTTGTTCTCTCGCATTTATTGCGGGCAATCAGGCCGCATGGGTTCACCCCGTGCATGTAAAAATAGATCTCCCCCATACTTTGCTTTGCCTAAACCCTCCCTCCCCCAATCGTTCTGTCAGCGACAACCGCTAGTCCCGCCCATCCATTTGGCCGCCCTCATATTCCGATGAGGCCCGCCCCGGAGTTCTCTACAATGAAGGAAATGAAGCTCGAGGACTTGAAGCTCAAATCCCCGACCGAAATGTTGTCGTTCGCCGAGGAAGTCGGCGTCGAGAATGCGTCGACGCTGCGCAAGCAAGAGCTGATGTTCGCGGTCCTCAAGGAGCTCGCGGCCAAGGAAACAGACATCATCGGCACCGGCGTAGTCGAAGTCCTCCTCGACGGGTTCGGCTTCTTGCGCTCACCAGATGCAAACTATCTCCCCGGTCCCGACGATATTTATGTGTCGCCCACCCAGATCCGCCGCTTTGCCCTGCGCACGGGCGATACGGTCGAAGGCCAGATCCGCTCGCCCAAGGATGGCGAACGCTACTTCGCGCTGCTCAAGGTCAACAAGATCAACTTCGAAGAACCAGAAGCCGCCAAACACAAAGTCAACTTCGTCAACCTGACGCCGCTCTTTCCTACCGAGTGGCTGAAGATGGAAGTCGAAGACCCGACCATCAAAGACTTCTCCTCGCGTGTCATCGACATCGTCTCGCCCATCGGCAAAGGCCAACGCGCCCTGATCGTCGCCCCGCCGCGCACCGGTAAAACCGTGCTGCTGCAGAATATCGCGGCCTCGATAGCCAAGAACCACCCCGAATGCTTCTTGATCGTCCTTCTGATCGACGAGCGTCCCGAAGAAGTCACCGATATGCAGCGCTCGGTTAAGGGCGAAGTGGTCGCCTCGACCTTCGACGAACCACCCTCGCGTCACGTTCAAGTCACTGAAATGGTGCTCGAAAAGGCCAAGCGCCTCGTCGAGCACAAGCGCGACGTGGTCATCCTGCTCGACAGCATCACCCGCCTCGGCCGCGCCTATAACACCGTCGTGCCCTCGTCTGGCAAAGTCCTGACCGGCGGCGTGGATAGCAACGCCCTCCAGCGTCCCAAGCGCTTCTTTGGTGCGGCCCGCAACATCGAGGAAGGCGGTTCGCTGACGATCATCGCAACGGCCCTGGTCGACACCGGCTCGCGCATGGACGAAGTCATTTTCGAAGAATTCAAAGGCACCGGTAACAGCGAAATCATCCTCGACCGCAAAGTCTCCGACAAGCGCGTGTTCCCCGCAATCGACATCTCGCGCTCCGGCACCCGCAAGGAAGACCTGCTTATCCCGAAAGATCAGCTCCGCAAGGTCTACGTCCTCCGCCGCATCCTCAACCCGATGGGCACCATGGACGGTATTGAGTTCCTGCTCGACAAATTGAAGCAGACCAAAACCAACTCAGACTTCTTCCAGAGCATGGATACCGCTTCGAAGAATTAGGCGAGACACCTGTCTATGTAAAAAAAAGGCCCGTGGCATCACGCGGGCTTTTTTGTTACTGACGGCGGCAATCGGCTGGAGAAGTCATGGCAAACGATCCCCACGACCTCAGCCGATGGACGCCGCGTGCCTTGCCGCCGGTGACGCCGCTCGAAGGCCGCACCTGCCGGGTAGAACGGCTCGACCCTGACCGTCATAGCGAAGCACTCACCGACGTCTTCGTCAGCGCCCCAGACGAAACCTGGGCTTATCTACCCTATGGCCCGTTCGTCGATGCCAGCGCTTTTCAGACCTGGCTCGCCGGAGTCGCACAGAAATCCGACCCGCTATTCCACGTCATCATCGACGCGACGGACGGACCGGTTGGCCTCGCGAGCCTGATGCGCATCGACCCCGCCAACGGCGTCATCGAAGTCGGCCACATCCACCTCGGCCCGTCCCTCAAGCAGACGCCTGCCGCCACCGAAGCGATCTTCCTGCTCATGTGCCGCGTGTTCGACGAACTGGGCTATCGCCGCCTGGAATGGAAATGCAACGCCCACAACGAAGCGTCCCGTAACGCCGCCCTCCGCTTCGGCTTCACCTACGAAGGCACCTTCCGCCAGGCCGTGATCGTCAAAGGCCGCAACCGCGACACCGCCTGGTTCTCCCTCCTGGACCAGGAATGGCCCGCCGCGAAACAAAACTTCTTAACCTGGCTCGACCCCCAAAATTTCGAAGCATCCGGACGCCAGAAATCTAGCTTGGGGTCTTGATCCAAGACCGGCACGTGAAACTCGCTCTATAACTGGAACCATCCTGCTCTTCTCGGGTTCTACTCGTCGGACACCGACAATCCTAACAGGACGACCGATAATGATGATGCGTTCGGATACCACTGTCACGCAACGTCGGCAGTCGCGGGCCTGTCGGGCCAAAGCCAGCGGTCCAACCTCGTGCGACTTTCCGTCTCGCAACGACCAGTCCCAAACGTCATTCCCGGTGGCGAGCACTTCGTGCAGCCAGCAGGAATCGGCGGACGAATTGCGCCAACTCCTGAGCTTCCTCAACTAATCGTCCAAACATCCGCCCGGTTGGCTCACAATTCTATTTCTGGGGGTCGTCTTTGCCTGGAGTAATGCCATGTTCCGATCAACTAAATTTGAGATTATGCTGTCAGCGGCCGCCCTCGCCGCCGCGCTCTCGGGCTGCGCCGACAATCGGTTGAACGGCGGATATAACGGCGGATATCCTGGCGAGCAGCACACAATCACCAGCGCAATTGCAGCTGGTCAAGAAGCCTCCGCCCCATCACACGTAGCCCAAGGCAGTAACTCCGCTTACGTTTATCGCGGCGGCCGTGACCCGGTTACCGGCAAAGCGTCTCTGAGCTACTAAAAGCAACAGTCAGCCCGTCCAGCGATAGCATCACCGAACGCCTCTACCCCCTCACGGGTCTTAAGTTTCAGTTTTTGTCCTGAAAACGCCTCGAATATTCTACCATGCCCCGCATGCGAACTCGACGACTGACGTTCCCAATATAGGTGAGCCCATGACAATAAACCGTTGAATTCAATTTCATCGGCTCCAAAAACAGCACCCCGTTCGAGAAGTCCTGCCTCGCAATCGCTCCACGGCACATCCAACCAGATGAGCGTCGTCGCGCGCGGCAACACAACGTCCACCAGCCACCCGAACACACCCTCGATGACCCAGCTCGGATCGTGAGAAATGGCTCGCGCCATTTCCAACGCCTGCGCCTGCCCACGCTTTCTCAAAACGGTTTGATCGACCCAATAAATCTCATCGAGACAGATATGCGGGGCACCTGCCGCCGCGGCAATCTTCGGTGCCAGTGTGGATTTTCCAGAGCCGCTATTGCCAATGATAACCGTCCGCTGCGCGAGGGCGTCGAGCACGAAGCCCTCCATGTGACTCGAATACTACCGGGAAAAGCATGCCTCCCCGAAGACGGGGGTGTGATACCAACGCGCAGATTTACTGATCGCTTCACCCTTTTACTCCATAGCCGGGCTTGACCCGGCTATCCAGCGCAACTTGTTGAAAGGCCAGCACTTGTAGCTCTTGGATGGCCGGGTCCCTCGGGTCGAGCCCGAGCGCAGGCAAGCCCGGCCATGGAGTGGAGAAAAGGTCAATTTTATTGCTCGTTGGTATGACTTCGTGCTCTAGAAATCCTTCTTCAGGTCCATGCCGGAATAAAGCCCGGCGACCTGATCGGCGTAGCCGTTGAAGGGGAGCGTGTCGCGCCGCTTGTTGAACACCCCG
>JANOVN010000318.1:0-10026 GCA_031417455.1 Hyphomicrobiaceae bacterium
GAAGACAACAATCCGGGTCTGAAAGTCCGCCTTATTTTGCCGATCAGGTCAGCTATTCTGGCGACGGACATCACACTGGCTAATCAGCCCGTGCCGGAGCGTGAGCAAATTCCGCTGGGAGCCGCCAAGGAAGCAACAAAATTATGACCGCCCATGCCCCCGCCAAGGCCCCCGCCCAGTCCACGCACGACCTTCCCCTTGCCCGCCTCATCAAGCCCTTTCCCAACGACCAGCCCGATGCAAAAAACTCGGGCGTCTGGCAGGAATTCGAAGCCACCGTCCGCGCAGAACTCGAATGGGCCTCCCTCGCCGCTCAGGTCGATCTCGCTCCCGTCGCTGGGGTCTTGACCGCAATCTTCCAGGCGTCTCCTTACTTGCGCGGTCTCATCGTCCGCGACAAAACTCGGCTCCTGCGGCTGCTCGAAACCCCACCCGAACGCCACGTCGCCGATTTGATCGCACGTCTCCACCGCGACATCGAAGCCACCTCCCAGTTCAACGACTGTATGCAGCTGTTGCGCCTATTCAAAGCCGAAGTCGCGCTCCTGACCGCGCTTGCCGACCTAGGCGGGGTCTGGCCGGTGATGACGGTCACTGCCAAGCTGACGGACGCCGCCGACGCAGCCGTTCAATCCGCTGTCCGCTTCCTGTTCCGTTTGGCGACCGATCGTGGCGACTGGCACCCCCTCGATGCAGCCACGCCCGAAGTCGGATCAGGCTACATCGTCGTCGGTATGGGCAAATACGGAGCCTACGAGCTCAATTACTCCAGCGACATCGACCTCATCGTCTTCTACGAGGCCGATCTCGCCCGTGTCGGCAACGGCATGGAGCTGTCGAATTTCTTCGTCCGCCTGACCCGCGACCTCGTCCGCCTCATCTCCGAGCGCACCACCGATGGCTACGTCTTCCGCACCGACCTTCGCTTGCGCCCCGACGCTGGCGCGACACAGATCGCGCTGACCGTTGAAGCTGGTATGCACTATTACGAAACCGTCGGCCAGAACTGGGAGCGCGCCGCCTTCATCAAAGCGCGCGCTGTGGCTGGAGACCAGATTGCAGGCGTCGCCCTGCTCGCCGAACTTAGCCCGTTCATCTGGCGCAAATACCTCGACTTCGCAGCCATCGCCGACGTCCACGCCATGAAGCGCCAGATCCACGCATTTAAGCGCCTCGGCGATATCGGTGTCGCGGGCCACGACATCAAGCTCGGCCGCGGCGGCATCCGCGAGATCGAGTTTTTTGTTCAAACTCAGCAACTCATCGCTGGCGGACGCCAACCGGCCCTGCGCACGCCAAGCACGCTGCAGGCTTTGCACGAACTCGTCGCCCATGGCTGGATTACCGAGCCGGTCGCGCAGACCTTGGAGGACGCCTACCTGTACCTGCGCGGCATCGAACACCGCATCCAGATGGTCGCCGATGAACAAAGCCACAAACTCCCCGCCAATTCTGACGAACTCGCGCGCTTCGCCCGTTTCGCCGGACACGCTGACCTAAGTGCGTTCTCGACGCGCCTCATCGCCGTGCTCGAAACCGTCCAAGGCCATTATGCGCGCCTGTTTGAATCGAGCCCCGAACTGACGACGGGTGCGTCCAACATGGTGTTCGCCGGCGAATCCGACGATCCAGCCACCCTGGAAGCCTTGGCAGCCCTTGGCTACACCCAACCCTCGCAAGTCCTGCAAACCGTCCGCAGTTGGCACCATGGGCGCTACCGTTCCATGCGTTCGCCCCAAGCCCGCGAGCGGCTGACGCAAGTCCAGCCTGTGTTAATCGAAGCTCTGTCCCAGACCGTCGACCCCGACCAAGCGCTCGCCAATTTCGACCGCTTCCTCGCCGACCTCCCCTCCGGAATTCAGCTCTTTGCCCTGCTGCGCACCAAACCCGGCCTACTCCAGCTCATCGCCGACATCATGGGTTCAGCCCCCCGGTTGGCCCGCATCTTATCCCGCAGACGCCGCCTTTTTGATGCGGTCCTCGACCCCCGCGCTTTCAGCAGCCAGCCCTCGTCCGCCGGCTACGAAGATAAATTGCGCGCAGCACTCCCCTCAGATGCCGACCTGGAACTTGTGCTCGACACCGCTCGCGTCATTGGCAGCGAGCAGACCTTCCTGATCGGCGTCCGCACGCTCGCTGGATCCATGACCGCGCAAGACGCTGGCCGTGCCTATGCAGCCCTCGCCGACGCCATGATCCGCGTCCTGCAATCGCGCATCGAGGCTGATCTCGCCGCAACCCACGGCACCTTTCCTGACAGCGCCGCTGCCGTCGTCGCCATGGGCAAGCTTGGTGGCGGTGAAATGACCGCCTCGTCCGATCTCGACATCATCTTGATTTACGATGCGCCCACGCAAGCCGTCACCGGCACGCTGCTCTCAAACGGCCCCAAACCCCTGTCCGCGCCCCAATACTACGCCCGCCTGACCCAGCGTCTCGTCGTGGCGCTTTCCGCCCATACCGCCCAAGGCAACCTGTACGACGTCGACTTGCGGCTTCGCCCGTCAGGCCAACAGGGCCCCCTCGCGACCTCCCTCGCCAGCTTTATCGACTATCAGACCACATCGGCCTGGACCTGGGAGCATATGGCGCTAACCCGCGCCCGCGTCGTAAGCGGTCCGCCTCAGTTGCGCGCCAGGATTGAAACTGCCATCGAGACCGTCCTGTCCAAGCCCCGCGACCGCGCCGCTATTGCAACCGATGTGCGCGACATGCGCGCCCGCATCCAGGCTGACAAAGGCACCACAAATTTCTGGGACCTGAAGCAAGTTCGCGGCGGGCTTGTCGATCTCGAATTCATCGCGCAGTACCTGCAACTTGTTCACGCGAACAAAGCCAAGACCGTCCTGAACACCAATACCGCCCGTGCAATCAAAGCACTCGGTCTCGTCAACGCCCTGAGCGAAGCCGACGCCCAGACGTTGTCGGATGCATCCAGCCTGCTATCAAATCTGACTGGCTTGCTCCGGCTTCTGTCCGATGGCCCCTTTGATCCAGCAACTGCCCCGCGTGGCCTGAAGGATCAATTGGCCCGCGCCGGGAATTCGCCGAGCTTTTCCGCCCTCGAAAGCCTTATAAAGGATACGCACGCCGCCGTTCATGCCACGTTTAACCGCATTGTCTGATGCTTCCCCACCCAAGCCGGAATCCAAGCGACGGAATGCGCGCGCCAGCCCGTTTGTCTCATTGACGGACTAAACCCGCTCCGCAAACCTTGGCGCACATGAACCACGTGCTTGATCGCAAAATAGCAGAGGTTGAGAAACGCGTGTCAGCCAAACGGGTGGAGCAACCTGACCGTCCGCCGGGAGAACCCGGTGTCGGCTCTGAAGACGCAGCGCTACTTGAAAAGGCGGCGGCGGGTGACATGAGCTCCTTTTCGGCGCTGGTAGATAAGCATTTGCCGGCCATGCTGGCGGTTGCGCGACGCATGTTGCGGGACGATGCGGAGGCAGAGGACGTGGCGCAGGAAGCGATGCTGCGGCTGTGGCGGTCGAGCGGGCGGCTCGAAGTCGGCGCGTATGGCGCGCGCCCCTGGTTGCGTCGCGTCGTGTCGAATCTGTGCATCGACCGAGTTCGTGCCGGTCGCAACACCACCGTCACCGACGACGTTCCCGAGCAGGCCCGCCCGGCTCAACAGGAGTTGACGATTGAACGCAACGAAGCCGCGACCCGTGTCGATGCCGCCCTAAAGGAATTGCCCGAGCGCCAGCGGTTGGCGCTCGTCTTGTTTCATTACGAAGGCTTGAGCCAGATCGAAATCGGCAAGACCATGGGGATATCCGATGAAGCGGTTGAGTCACTTCTCTCCCGCGCCCGGCGTGCCCTCAAGTCCGCCCTTGCCTCGGAATGGCAGGAGCTCTTGACGTCCCCCGACGATTGACCCCAACCACTACTGCCGCCCATGAATTCCAAGTTCTAAAGACCCATTCGAGATAGCGACGATGTCAAACCAAGCAGAAACCGGACAGCGCCTCCAGGAGCTTAACCGCCTCCTAGAGATTTACGGTGCCGACCGCAGCCGTTGGCCAGCGGCCGACCGCATGCGACTGTCGAGCGTCATTGCCATCGATCCCCGCGCGAAGGCAGCGCTCGCCGAGGCGGCAGCCCTCGACCGCTTGCTCGATATGGCCCCTCTTGTCAGCATCGACCGCGAACGCGCGCTCGCTCAGGCCATCTTAGCCGCCGCCGCCGCCAACCCATCGCCAGTTCAAACCAGCAACGTGGTTGCGCTCCCTGCCGCCCGCAAACCAGCGGTTCCATTCCTGCGCGGACAGGCGCGCCACGCCGCCGGTGCCTTGTTGGCCGCTTCACTGGTTTTAGGGATCTTTGCTGGCACCAGCGGACAATTGTCCTCGACCGTTGATTATGTCGCCGAAGCCGTCGGCCTGTCGGACGACGAATCCGAACTCGCCTTCTACGCCGAACCCTCAGCCAGCGCGGAAGAATCCCTATGAGCACCGCTGCTCCCGCAACGCCCTCGGCACCGAAGTACTCAAAGCTCCTGATCGCCTCGTTGGCGCTCAACCTGCTGATCCTCGGTCTCATCGGCGGCGCGGTGTTCTCCCATCGTTTCGGCCGCCCTCACGAATTCCACCTGGGCGATCCAGGCTTTCGCGGCTTCATGCGTTCCCTGCCCAAGGATCGCCGCGAGTTACTGCGAAGCGCTGGCGAGCAGGGGCGTCAAACTTGGCGTCCACTGCGCCAAGCCGTGCAGCAAGCCCGCGCCGAAGTGGATCTAGCCATGAGTGCCGTTCCCTTCGACGCCAGCCGCGCTGAAAAATCGCTAAATGAGCTGGTTGCTGCCGAAGCCACCGCCCGCCGCGCAGGCACTGCCGTTCTGTTGAGTGCGGTCGCTAAAATGACACCCGAAGAACGTGTCAGTTTCCAGAAATGGCGCCGCAAACATCAGCGCCGGAATGGGCCACCCGATCACAACGACGGCGGCGAAATCCAACCTCCCCCACCGCTTCCAGCTCCCGCTCCCGTCTCAGTCCCGAAATAAATTGAATTGCGACGCGACGATGGCTTGCGCTTAAGCCGTCTGGGTGGCCAGCGCGTCGCGATCGATGGCGCTGAAAAAGTCCGGCTGAACCGCGAGATCGAGCACGGTGGTCGCTTTCCACAAGCCCCGGCGGCAACAATCCGTGGCAGTCAACGAGGTTCCCTGAAGTTCGAGCAACGCGCGTGCCACGCAGATTGCCAGCGACGGTTGCATCGGGTGCCGTTTCCGTTCGGCGTCGGCGGCGATGACCTTAACCCGAACGGTATCGCTGTGAACTCGGGCAGTGACTTCGATCCGGCTGCCGGGGTTTGCCCGCAGGCTCGCTTCCATCATCAAATTCGACAGCGCCTGCCGGAATGCGCGCCGGTCACCGGCAACCTCGATCATGTCGGCGACATTGATATCCAACTCAACGCCGCGCCGGGCAGCAAGTGGCTCCACCATGAGCCACGCATCCCGCGTCAGACAAGCAAGTGACGAGTGCTGCGTGCGTTGATCTGGAGATGGAATGGCAAGCAACGAACTGAGCGCAAGTGTATCTTCTGCTGATTTGAGGAGTGCTTCGCCACTGTCCCTGATATGCGCGAGATAGTCGCGATATCTGTCATTGCCGAGTGGTCCGAAAATCTCGCGTTCCATCAGATCCGAAAAACCAATGACGGCGTTGAGCGGTGTGCGGATTTCGTGACTGATCCGTGCCATCAGATCGGCCCACGATTGGCTCTGCTCGTCGATCGCGATCGCACCCGCTGTCGTCGTTGTCGAGCTGGCCAAAGCAGAAGCCGGGGTGGTGGCAGATGCGTCAGCGTTCGCTTCAGTCTCGACAGACCGGGGAGCAGCCCTCTCATCGGCGGAACCACGTTGTTGTGCAAACATGAGAGCGAGGGCGGCGAGGCTCGCGGATTGGCACAGTGCCAACACCGGATCAAAACCACCACCTTGCGAAAGCAGTGCAAACCCCACGATCTGAATGCCGATGAACGCCACGAGATATTTCTCCGGCCCCGTCAGCCAGCCCTCAAGCGGCAGCGCAAAAACATTGCGGGGGATGGTTCCCGATGCCTGGGAGCCAAAACTTCCCCGGCCATAGCGGACATGAGTCCACGCCATTTTGAATTCCCCGCCAAATTGTAGTAAATTCGCCCCGCCGTGCCCCGATTCAATCTGCCAATCGAATCGTTGACATCAGAGTCGCCGATCCCCCCTTCAACGTCGAGAGAGAATAAATCTGCACGCAGCAAATCGAAACGGCGTGTCGAGATTACCTCAGGGAGAGGATTTCGAAGCGGATAAAAAGGGTCTGACAAAAAAGAAACAAGGCGTTATTATTTCAAGAAAAAAGACGTTCGTCGCTGCTCAGCATTCCAGCATTTTCGACACGATTTCGCGTACGTCCCGCGAAAGCGATGCAACCTTGGCAATCCGGCTTAACGCCTTGCGCGCCAACGCCCGCCGCCCCGGCTCCAAAGTCCGCCAGCTCCGCAAGCTTGACACGAGCCGCGATGCAACCTGCGGATTGAACTGATCGATTGCGAGCACCTGTTGGGCCAGGAATTCATACCCCGCGCCGTCGGCTCGATGAAAATTGCGCGGATTGGCCGTCGCAAACGTCCCAATCAGCGCTCGCACCTTGTTGGGCGTGCCGGTCGTGAACAGCGGATGATCCAGCAGCGCGCGCACCTCATCGAACGCCTGAGGCCGCTTGGACTGCGCCTTGGCGGCAAACCAGATATCGATGACAAGATCGTCCCCCTGCCAGCGCTGAAGGAAATGCTCGAACGCCTGCGTTGCCCGTTCGGCGTCCACGTGGGCCAGCAAAGACAGCGCGCAAGCCTGATCTGTCATATTGGTCGCGGAGAAATAATGGTCTGCCACCCGCTTTAAGTCCTTCTCCCCGCCCCGCGCGGTCAACAGCCCCAACACGACATTGCGCAGCGCCCGCCGTCCGGCGCTATCGGCGTCTGGCGAATACGGTCCCGTGACGCGCATCGACCGGTACAACGCCTCAAGCTCCGCCCCCAAAATCGTTGCCACCCGCCGCGAAAGCTGCTCATGCGCGCGTGCTGCCAACGCCGGATCGACATCATCACCCGCTTCCCGCATCAGATCGGTAATGCTGGGAAGCCGCAGCAACTCGGCGCGGTACGCCGGCTCGAGCTTGGCACTTCCGATGGCCACCCCGATGCCCTTGGCGAACGCGGCCCCGCGCGTCGAGCGACGCCCTTCCTTCAGGCTTTGATAGATCTGCAACAGCGTCCGCATGCCATAAGCCTGGGCTGACTGCCACCGGTTGAACAGGTCGCTGTCGTGCGCCGTCAGGAAGGAAAGTTCGGCATCTGTGGTGTCGAGCGCAAGCCTGACCGGAGCCGAAAATCCGCGCAGCACCGAAAGCACGGGCCTCTTGCTAAGCCCGGTAAACCTGAAGCGTTGATGCCCCTTTTTTACGAGCAGAACGCCAGCGCTGGCCAGTTCCCCCTGCGCGAGTGAAATCGGTAAATCGCCGCCATCTGCACCCACAAGTCCAATCCGGACAGGAATCGGCAATGGCCGTCGCGCAGCCGCTGCAGGGCCCGGAGCAAAGCTTTGCGTGAACGAAACATCCAGCGCCTTCGCCGCCTTATCGTACGTCACCCGGCAGTCGAGTTCGGGCGTCCCCGATTGTGAATACCACTTTTGAAAATGGCTCAAATCGTAGCCGGACACTTCCGCAAAACACGACAGGAATTCTTCGATCGTCGCAGCCGTTCCATCATAGCGATCGAAATACAAATCCATCCCTGCCCGAAAGCACTGCGGCCCCATCAAGGTCTCGAGCATGCGGATCAGTTCAGCACCCTTCTCATAGACCGTGGCGGTATAGAAGTTGTTGATTTCGATGTAACTTTCAGGCCGCACAGGATGCGCGAGCGGCCCCGCATCCTCGGGAAACTGCGTCGCCTTCAGCAGCCTTACATCGGCGATGCGTTGAACGGTGCGCGAGCGCTCGTCGGCTGAAAACTCCTGATCACGATAGACCGTCAGTCCTTCCTTCAGACACAGCTGGAACCAGTCGCGGCACGTAATCCGGTTGCCCGTCCAGTTATGAAAGTATTCGTGCGCGACCACGCTTTCGATGGCCTCGAATTGCGCATCCGTCGCCGTGTCGCCCGACGCAAGCACCAGCCGGTCGTTGAAAATGTTAAGCCCCTTGTTCTCCATCGCCCCCATGTTGAAATCCGACACGGCGACAATGTTGAACTGCTCGAGGTCGTATTCCCGCCCAAACCGCTTTTCGTCCCAAACCATCGCCCGTTTGAGGCTGTCCATCGCCCAGGCGGCCCGCGGCTCCTTGCCATGCTCGACATAGATGCGCAGATCGACCTTGCGTCCCGACATGGTTGTGAATTCGGATGCAATCGACCCCAGATCGCCAGCCACCAGCGCGAACAGATAACAAGGCTTGGGGTGCGGATCATCCCAGATCGCATAGTGACGCCCGCCAGGAAGCGTTCCTCGCTCTTGCAGATTTCCGTTGGCAAGCAACACAGGAGCTTCGTGCACGTCCGCTTCGAGCCGCACGGTGTAACGCGCCAGTACATCGGGCCGGTCCAGCATGTATGTGATGCGCCGGAACCCATCCGCTTCGCATTGCGTGCAATAAACGCCCTTGGATTGATACAGCCCTTGCAGCGCCTTGTTGACGCTCGGATTGATCCGCGTCACCGTTTCAAGCTCGAATGCCCCGACCGGCGGATTGTGCAGCCTCAGCTTATCGTCTTCAACGCTATAGCTATCGGCTTTGAGCTTGCGCCCATTCAGCGACAAACTCTCCAACTCGAAATTCGACCCATCGAGCACGAGCGATCCGCGTGCCCCATTCGCTTGGCGGTTGGGTTTTAGCCGCAGTTTCGACCGCACACGGGTTTCTTGGTTGTGCAGCACAATGTCGAGCTGAACCGTTTCAATGAGATAAGCCGACGGCGTGTAATCTTTCAGCGCGATAGTGCGGGGGGCTGGTGTGGTCATGCCGTGTTCTC
This sequence comes from Hyphomicrobiaceae bacterium, assembly GCA_031417455.1. Lineage (GTDB taxonomy): Bacteria > Pseudomonadota > Alphaproteobacteria > Rhizobiales > Hyphomicrobiaceae > JANXVY01. The sequence goes on from JANOVN010000318.1 coordinate 9,022, forward strand.
AGACAATGGATTGGAGCGTCGCAAATCACAATTGCAGCGCGACTGAATCCTGGCCCAATTCGTCCATTCTATGCAATTCGTCCATTATAACCAAGCCTTCAGGCGGGCAGCCTGTACGCCGCAAGCCGGTTTCCAGCTTGCGCATACTCGGTAATCAGCTGCCGTGCGAGCTCCGCGACCGGCACGATTGCTTGAATGCCCGCCACCCCGTGCCCCGCAGACCAAACCGTACTCCAGGCCTTGGCTTCGTGTTCGAGGTCCATGCCCTTTGACGGAGCCATCGTCTCGATGTCGAACCCGGCCGCGACAATCGAAGGAGCTAAGAAATTCGCATTCACCCCCGAAATCTTCGGCGTGTACACGATATCCTTCGAGCTGCACGCCACCAGCATGTCCTTGTACGCAGGCTTCGCCATGCTCTCCGTCGTCGCAATAAACCGCGTGCCCAGATATGCAAGATCAGCGCCTGCAGCGATTGCACCCGCGACATCACCGCCGTTCGAAATCGAACCCGCGAGCACCAGCATCTTGTCCCCGCAGATCGGCCGCAGTTCCTGCAACAGCGCAAACGGATTGATCGTCCCCGCATGACCGCCAGCGCCCGCCGAAACAGCGATCACGCCATCCGCGCCGGCCTCGATGGCTTTCTCGGCATGCCGCGCCGAAATCACATCGTGCAACACTAGGCCGCCGTAACTGTGAACCGCATCGACGACATCGCGCACGGCACCAAGTGAGGTGATGACGAATGGCACCTTCGCTTTGCACGTGATCGTGAGATCCTCCATCAGTCGGGGATTGGTCTTGTGAACAATAAGGTTCACTCCAAACGGCGCGGGCTTTTCGCCGGTCGCCGCCTCGTGCGCCCTGAGTGCCTCGGCAATCTCGCCGAGCCATGCCAGATATCCCGCGCTGGTCCGCTGGTTCAACGCCGGAAAGGACCCCGCGATCCCTGCCTTGCACGTCTCGATGACGAGCTGGGGCCCCGACACCAGAAACATTGGC
>JANOVN010000319.1:0-2035 GCA_031417455.1 Hyphomicrobiaceae bacterium
GTCTAAGCCTGGAATGCGCTACCCCACCGGGCTTGTTGTATCGAACGCACACCCCTTTAGCGACGTCGTAACATCCTCGACGCCCCGCGCCCGGAACGCCCGCACCAACCGGCGCGAATGCCAGTCGCCGTTGCCCTCGTCCACAAAAAGCGCGATTTTCACGGGACCAAACCCGCGTGTGGGATGAACGTCACGGGGTGCCCGCCGCCTTGTCCATCAGTTGAAGGAGTTCATCGGGCGATGTGTAATCGATGAGATTGGGCAGGTCTTTGTTCTTTCCAGCGATTTCAGGGCGCACGCCGCCGTCGCTGTTCAAGAAGATGGTGCGGGGGATGCCGGTTTGATCGCCTGGGCCCAGCCGCTTGTTCAATTCCTTTTCGCGATCCCGGTCGATCAAGATCATGACAAATTTCTGCGCCGCTGCAACGACTCGGGCGTCGTGGAATACCGATTGGTACTTGGCGCAGTAGGGACACCACGTCGTATGGATGACAATGATCGCAGGCTTACCTGTGTCCTTGGCGCGGGCAATCCCGGCGGCATACGCGTGCCATTCGATCTGGTCACCATTCCAGTCGAGGCCACCGAGTTGCTCGGCAGCGTTGGAGGATGAAGGCCAGACCAACAGCACGGCGGCTACCAGGGCGCAAAACGCAAGTGCTACCCAACAGGATTGTTTAGAGCGCACGCGAGGCCCCTTTCATCCAACTCGTGACTGGCCCGGCTCAGCGAAAGCTCGCTTCCACGATTTCAGGCGCGAGCGCACCGCCGTGGAACGAGCGGCCCGTGTCGAGGTTCGACACCGTGACGGCGGCCGGTGAGAACAGCATCGGATCGATCTTATAAAAATCGCCGTTGACTGCCGCAAAAATCTCAGCGAACGGCCGCCCATACGAAGCCGATCCACGGCTCGGCAGTTCCTTCGCGAGCTTCTCAGCTGCCTCATCTGTGCCGCGAACATAAAGCTGAACCCGTCCGCCGTAGATGATGGCGTCGTTGGTGCGGCCCATGGCTTGAATGAAGTCCGGGATCGGCGGTGCGATCGGCGCGGTGCCCACGCCATCGACGATGTGCTCCAGCGGGAAGTGCAGCGTATGCGCCTTGTGAAGCGCGACTTCCAGCACGCGCGCCGCAATCTGCACGGTGCCCGCGAGCGACCCAGTTGGTGCATACAACACCGTAAGATCACCAATGGTCACACCGCAATCAGCTGCAACGGATGCCGCCAGATTGGCGGGTGGCGCCTTATCGCCCTCGATAACCAGCGACGCTTTATTGTGGTGGTCGGCGTAACCCAGTTCCTTAAACAGCTCTTCCTTGCGGGCAAGCGCGCGCGCTGGACCCGAACCCAACGCAAAGAACCCGGTCGCCTCGTCGCTCATCGTCCAACCACCGTATTGGCTGGCAAGGCACGCCAGTACCGGCTGGGTGGAATGCACCACCACGCCCAGCGGCCAAGCCGCGTTGCCAGATGCCGTCGTCAGCGTGACGGTTCCAAGCCCGCCCATGCAGACCTCGCCCAGCCGCCGCCCGGCTTCCAGTCCGCCCGGTACATTCGCGCCAAGATCGATCACCCGTTCGCCAGCCCCCCCGGTCGACACCGAGCAGCGCAAAGCCGAAGCATCCGCCACCAGGGTCTCGACGATCTTTGCCGCGCGTGCATTGACGCTGGGTTGGGGCGCTGCCTATTTAATCACTAACCTTCTATTTTAAAAATGTTTGGCATGGGGACCAGGGGCCGAGCCCCCTGCCCTTCACTTAGGCCGAGCCAACGAGCCCGCGCGCCAACTGGAATGCATCGCGGAAGTCGAGGTGCAACGGCTCTTTCGAGGCGATCATGCGCTTGAACAGTCCAGATTCCGTCTTGTACTTGATATCGCCGATGGCCAGCGGACCCACGCCCAGCGCCGCGCAGCCAGGCAATGGCGCGCCATCCATGAACAGGTCCATCCCGTCGACGCCGGGCGGTGGTACAGCGTTCACGTCAGCTGCCACCAACAGATGCTTGGCGAGCGCTTTATGCTCCGCCGACACG
>JANOVN010000320.1:0-2157 GCA_031417455.1 Hyphomicrobiaceae bacterium
CCGTCGACCTCGATGGCGCGGTCGCGTTCCTGCCGCGTTCGCAGGTCGACATCCGGCCGATTCGCGACGTGTCGCCGCTGATGAATCAGCCGCAGCCGTTCCAAATCCTCAAGATGGATCGCCGTCGCGGCAACATCGTGGTTTCGCGCCGCTCGGTGCTCGAAGAAACACGTGCCGAACAGCGCGCCGATATCGTCGCCCGTCTGGCCGAAGGTCAGGTTATCGACGGTCTCGTCAAGAACATCACCGATTACGGTGCGTTCATCGATCTTGGCGGCATCGACGGCCTGTTGCACGTCACCGACATGGCATGGCGCCGCGTCAATCATCCGTCCGAAATCCTCAACGTCGGCGATACGGTGAAGGTGCAGATCATCCGCATCAACTCCGACACGCAGCGTATTTCGCTCGGTATGAAGCAGCTGCAGTCCGACCCCTGGGCTTCCATCGAAGCCAAGTATCCGGTCGGCTCGAAGTTCACCGGCAACGTCACGAACATCGCTGACTACGGCGCGTTCGTCGAACTGGAGCCGGGCGTCGAAGGCCTGATCCACGTGTCTGAAATGTCGTGGACCAAGAAGAACACGCACCCTGGCAAGATCGTGGCGACGAGCCAGCAGGTCGAAGTTCAGGTGCTCGAAGTCGACGCCAACAAGCGCCGCATTTCGCTCGGCCTCAAGCAGACCCAGGACAATCCCTGGGATGCGTTCCTGGCCGCTCACCCCAAGGGTTCGGTCATCGAAGGACCGATCCGCAATATCACCGAATTCGGCCTGTTCATCGGGCTCGACGGCGGTGTGGATGGCATGGTTCACCTGTCCGACCTCGACTGGTCGAAGGCTGGCGAAGAAGTCATCAAAGACTACAAGAAGGGCGATACCGTCAAAGCTCAGGTGCTCGATGTGGACGGCGCGAAGGAGCGCATTTCGCTTGGCATCAAGCAGTTGTCGGGTGACCCCATCGACGCGCTCGCCAAGTACAAGAAGGGCGACACCGTCACCTGCGAAGTCACGGCAGTCGAAGAAAACGGCCTGCAAGTGAAGATCGCCGACAGCGACCTCGTTTCCTATATCAAGCGCGCGGACCTCTCGCGCGAGCGTGCCGATCAGCGCACCGAACGCTTCACGGTTGGCCAAAAGGTTGATGCGTCGGTGTTGTCGGTCGACAAGGCCGCCCGCAAGATCGCCGTCTCGATCAAGCAGCACGAAATCTCGGAAGAGAAGTCGGCGGTTGCTCAGTTTGGTTCGTCGGATTCGGGCGCTTCGCTCGGTGACATCTTCAAGGCCGCGATCAAGAAAAAGGGCTCCGACGACGACGCGGAGTAAGTCCAGCGCCGTTATCCGCAAGGGTAAAGGCCGCGAAACAATCAGCGCGCGATCCTCACGGGTCGCGCGTTTTTTGTGGGGCAGGCGATATTCAATGAGAAGAGACGCCAGCATTTATAATACCGTCGCGCAGAAGTTCTGACTCTATGGTTCGTCGGCTGCGCGACAGTATTCTCCTTTGTTTGCGCGTGGCCGCGTCGATCTGAAAGATCGCCTACGGCGAGGCAACCCCACGCGCGGATACCAACGCGCATAAGTCAGTACTTATGCGCGTTGGTATAAGATGCCAACGGTTGGTTTTTGCTAGTCAACTTGTCTGGCTGTACTTGCGCCATCGAGCTGATTCACAAGGTCCATAAGGTCAGAACGCAGATCTAAAATTTGGCCCTCGGTCATGCCGAGGCGGCAAGCAACCGATAGACGAGCATCAAGAGCTAAATCTTTCAGATCGAGTCCTTGGGAACTGAGCCTTATTCCAACCTCTCGCCCGTCAATGAGACTCCGCTCACGGGTGACAAGGCCCATTCCCTCAAGTCTTTTTAACAGCGGCGTGAGTGTTCCTGAGTCGAGCCGCAGCCGATTGCCAATCTGGGAAACCGTGACGCCATCTGTCTCCCAAAGCACCATAAGAACCAGATATTGCGGATAAGTAAGCCCCATCGGCTCCAGGTAGTCGCGATACGTTCTGGTCATCGCGCGAGTGGCTGCATACAGTGCGAAACACAATTGGTTTTCAAGCCGGAGCAGATCGTAACCTAGCGGCTGCGGACCTTCTGGTCTCCGGGTTGCTGGTATCGGTCTTGCGCTAGCGCGTTTGAGCGTAACTTTTTCA
>JANOVN010000321.1:0-4012 GCA_031417455.1 Hyphomicrobiaceae bacterium
ATCCGAGCCGACGCGGGATCATACGGAGCGGATGCTGCGGGCGTTCGGGGCCACCGTGCGGGTGACGAAGCGGGGCGACAAAACGGCGATCACGGTCGTGGGGCAGCCGGAGTTGACGGGGCGCGATATCGTGGTGCCGGGCGATCCCTCGTCGGCGGCGTTTCTAGCGTGTGCGGCGCTTTTGGTGCCCGGGTCGGAAGTGACGATTGAGGGTGTGCTCGTCAATCCGACGCGGATCGGGCTTTACACGACACTCGTCGAAATGGGCGGTTCGATCGCGTTCCGTAACGAGCGCACCGAGGGCGGGGAGCCGATTGCGGATATCCGGGTGCGGTATTCGAAGTTGCGCGGCGTACGGGTGCCGCCCGAGCGGGCCCCGAGCATGATCGACGAGTATCCGGTGCTCGCGTGTGTCGCAGCGTTTGCCGAGGGTGAGACGCGGATGGAGGGGTTGGGCGAGCTCAAGGTCAAGGAGAGCGACCGGTTGGCGGCGACGGCTGAGGGGTTGATTGCCAATGGCGTTGAAGCGCGGGTCGAGGGCGAGACGCTGATCGTGACGGGGGCAAAGGGCGGGAAAGTGCCCGGCGGCGGAACGGTCGCGACGCACCTCGATCACCGGATTGCGATGGCGTTCTTGACGATGGGGCTCGCCAGCGAGGCCCCTGTGATGGTCGACGATACGACGATGATCGCGACGAGCTTCCCCGAGTTTCTCGGGCTGATGGAAAGGCTGGGGGCGGGGTATGTGGGGTGATGGTTGTCTCTTGCACCGATATGTGTTACGAATAACGTATCGGCTTATCGCATCTTGACGGTGACGGAGCCATCTCAACCAATGAGGTGACGCCGTGACGATCAGGAGTTTTACCGATAAGGCCACAGAAGTATTCTTCTTGGATGGGCGGTGCCCTGCGAAATGGCAATCATTCGCGCGCGTTGCTGCCCGAAAACTCGACATACTCGAATACGCCGTTGCGCTTGCAGATTTGCGATCTCCACCGGGGAACATGCTCGAGGCGCTGAAGGGTGACCGCAAGGGGCAGCACAGCATTCGTATCAATGGTCAATGGCGTGTTTGTTTTGTTTGGACGCCAGAGGGTCCGGAGCACGTTGAAATCGTTGACTATCATTGAGGTTTGTCATGGCTCGTATTCGTAGTCATCCGGGTGAGATTTTGAACGAGGAGTTTCTCGTTCCGCTCGGGCTTTCGGCGCGACAGTTGGCAGAGGCGATCGGTGTGCCGCCAAACCGGATCAGCGATATGGTGCGTCAGCGCCGGGGCGTCACGGCGGATACGGCAATCAGGTTGGGGCGTTATTTTGGGACCGACCCGCGGTTTTGGCTCAACATGCAGCAAGGTTATGAGTTGTCGAAAGCGCAGGCGGAGACGGACTATTCGTCAGTGCCGACACGGGCGGCCTGAGTGGGTTGTTGGGTTTTCCCGAATGGGACTTCTAGAGAGCCGCGCAGGGGCTCAACCCAACGAGGTTGGCGCGGCGGGATTGGGAATAGGGTGCGATGAGGGCCTGGGGACGCGCATGCGTTCTGAAGTTTCCGCACTCTCAACGCCATCCCAGCGAAGGCTTGGATTCAAACGACGATCAAGCATATGGAGCGAAATTTTTCTAAACAACATAGATGCTTGGGCCCCAGCCTTCGCTGGGGTGACGGAGCTGAAATGGAGTGGTTCGCTCTTGTTGCGGGGCACGTTGTTGGGCTGGACGAGGGTTCAACCCAACGGCTCATCAATCGTTAACCGGGACTTAAATCTCTTGGTTTATTTTCCTCGCGCAAGCGGATGGGTCCGCAGGGGTTGGGAGACGACGATGGCTGGTTCGGACACGGTTCACGAGATTGCACTGCGGGTCGGGGTGAGCGGCAAGGTCGAGGCAGCCGATGTGCTGGCCGTGCGGCGGGCGGTTTATGGCGGGGATTGCCTCGTATCGCGCGCCGAGGCCGAGGCGGTTTATGCCGTCGAGCGCGGACGGCGCGGTCATTGCGGCGAGTGGTCGGAGTTCTTTGTCGAAGCGCTGACGGATTTCGTATTGAACCAGGAATTGCCCGTTGGCTACTTGTCGGCTGAGAACGCGGCTTGGCTTGAGGGACAGATCAAGCTCCGCAAGGAGCCGTCGATGGACGGCGATATGGCGATTGTTGCCAACGTGATCGAGCGGGCGAGCGAGGTGCCGGCATCGTTTGCGGCATTTGCATTGCGGTTGGCCAAAGAAGCCGTGATCTATGGCGATGGCGCGGATGCCAAGGGCCGGGTTCATGCGAGCGGCCGGGTGGATGAGGCCGATGTGGCGATGCTCAAGCGGATATTGTGGGGAGCTGGCAGCGAAGGATTGCTCGCGGTGAGCCGCGATGAAGCCGAAGCGCTGTTTGCGATTGCGGATGCGACAACGGGGGCTGCCAACGTGCCCGAGTTTGACGATCTGTTTGCCAAGGCAATCGGGAACTATCTGTTGGGCGCGACCGGGCGGGCTGTGCCGTCGCGCGAGACGGCGCTCAGGTGGCAGACGCCGACGCAGTACAAGGTCGATGTGGTCCAGTCGCTGTCGCAAATCTTGCGGGAGCGGGGCAAGATCAATCCGAAATTCCTCAAGGATACGCAGGCAACGACGCTGGCGCAGGAAGTCGAGGACGAGCATGCGCGGTTGAATATGAAGCGCGATGTCGAGATCGAGGTGGCGGCGATCATGACGCCCGAGAAGGCTTCGTGGCTGACGGACCGGATCGAGAAGAACGGGCTGATGAACGGTCCGGAGAAGGCGCTGGTCAAGTTCATTGAACGCGAAGCCAGCGATCTCGGTGTCGATTTGACGGGCGTGTTTGCCAAGGTTGCTTGAGAGGATGGTCCGAATGTTTGCGGGAAGAACAGTAACCAGCTCGATCTTTTAGCGCGTGGCGCGGATAAAGTCTGAGACGTCGTCGAGCACCGGGGCTTGGTGGCGGAAGGGGACGGACATGGCCAGCAAAAGGCCGACATGGGTCACTTGGGGATAGCTGCGCACGACCACGGTGGTGCCTGCCTGTTTCAATCGTTCAGCGAGGGCATAGGTATTGCGGGGCTGCACCGTGGTGTCGGCGGAGCCGGTTGCCAGGAACATGGCGGGCGCCCGCGAGGTTGCGAAATTGACCGGTTGAGTGACGGCCAGATTTTTGGCGCGACCGAACGCTTCCCTGGCAACATCGACATCGAGCGGGAGGAAGTCGTACGGGCCTGCCAAGGCTGCGACGCCCTTGATGATCGCCGGGCTGGAGCCTGCTTTGTTCAGGTAGGTTTTGTCGAGGGCAACCATTGCAGCGATGTAGGCGCCTGCCGAATGACCGAGCAGGAATAATTGGTTGGGATCGCCGCCAAGGGACGGGGCGTTGCGGTGGGCCCAGGCGACGGCGGCTGCCCCATCGTCAAGGAAGGCTGGAAAACGCACTTCCGGAACGAGGCGATAGTCTGCGACGACGGCCACGAAGCCGCGAGATGCGAGGGCCTTGCCGAGAAAACCGTAGTCCTCCTTGTTGCCGCTGTTCCACGATCCGCCGTAAAAAATGACAACCATAGGGGCGGTCACGGCGTTGCGGGGTGGGCTGGTATCGGGAACGTAGACATCGAGCTTCTGGCGGGGGTGGGTGCCATAGGCGATGCCCGTTTTGGTCAAGGTCACCCCGGTATCGACCGGGGCAAGTGCGTTGTAGGCGCTCAAGGGCGAACAGCCAGCCAAACCAGCGCTAAGGCAGGCAAGTGCTGCTGAGGATATGGCAAAGCGTAGCTTTGAAGATTGGTTCATGAGATTGATGTGACGGCGCTGGTGGCGCTTGAACCTTGTTGATCTATTGGGAAACGACTGCAGTCACGGTGCCAATTTAAGTTCCATATCGAGCATACGGAATACCAAGTCATCAGGATCATGTAATACCATCGAGCATATTCACTGATCGCTTCACCCTTTTACTCCATAGCCGGGCTTGACCCGGCTATCCAGAGCAACATGTTGAAAGGCCAGCATTTTTA
>JANOVN010000322.1:0-8044 GCA_031417455.1 Hyphomicrobiaceae bacterium
CGAAATCCCAGCCGCCACTCTCCGTCAGAACGTCACCTCGCCCGGCGGCACTACAGCCGCCGCCCTCGACGTCCTGATGGCGGACGACGGCTTGACCCCGCTCATGGACCGCGCCATCGCCGCCGCCACCGCTCGCGGCAAAGCCTTGGCGAAGTAATCTAGCCGGTCCGTCAAATGTTGCGAGCAATCCCACTTCCCCCTCTCCCCCCGGGGAGAGGGTCGGGGTGAGGGGAGGCTAGCCGAGTGTGAGTCCTTGTCCTGATCCAACCGCCTCGCGCCCACGTCTTGAATTCACCACATCACCCCTCATCTCATGTAGGGTAACGCGAACCCGAGCGGACAATTCGAGAGGCCTCCATGATCGACATCTCCACCCCCAAAGGCCGCATCGTAGCAGCCCTGATGCGGCTGGCCGCCGAACGCAAATGGCGCGACATCTCCATGATGGATATCGCGGATGCAGCGGGCATCACCCTGCTCGAACTGCGCAAGGAGTTCGAACGCAAAGGCCAGATGCTGTCCTCGTTCGGCTACATGGTGGACGCCGAAGTCTTGCGCAAAGCGCCGCGCCGCCAGTCGACGCAAACCGCCCGCGATGCCATCTTCGACGTCGTCATGAGCCGCTTCGACGCGCTCGCACCTTATAAGGCCGCGATGAAATCCGCCTACGATGGCGGCGCACTTGATGCCTCGTTGCTCAAAAGCTTGATGCGCTCGCAAACCGTGATGCTGCAAGCGGCAGGCATCAACACCGAAGGCCCTCCAGGCCAAATCCGCGTCGCAGGTCTCGCCAGCGTGTTCACCCGCACGTTCCACGCCTGGCTCGACGACACCGACCCCGGCATGGCCCGCACCATGGCAGCACTTGACCGTCATCTGCGCTCGGGTGAACACTGCCTCGAAGCGTTGAGCGGCCTCTGCACCACTGCTCGGCGCTTCACGGACATCCTCCGCCCCGGCCCCCGCTCGACCAGCACACCGGCGGCCTCACCTCCTGCTGCTCCAGCCCAACACCCTCCGGTCTGAACAGGGCGCTCCCCTACTTCGCCGAGGCCCGCTTCTTCTCCAACGCCACCGGCTTATGCTCGGCGATTTCCTGCACGAGCTTTGGCGCGGGACCAGCCGGGCCGAAACAATTCTTCACTTGACGCAAACTGCTCAAATTCCGCGCTTCCACAAACAGCGGCGCGTCCACCAGCGCTTCCCCGCTGACCGGTTCTGGCTCGAGGCTCTTGGCGTCGATCATCGAGCCTGCAGGCGTTCCAAACCCGGCCTCGATCAGTCGCATCGCCCGTGCCGACCGTTCGCCGCCGTTGCGATCACCCAGCACCACAGCGACGATCTTGCGCCCGTTCCGCGTCGCACTCGCCACGATGTTGTAACCCGCGCCACAGGTGAAGCCGGTCTTCATCCCGTCCGCACCCTCGAAGTGTTCGAGCAGCTTGTTGTGCGTATGATAGGACCGCTTGCCGACTTGGACATCCGACAGCGCATAGATCGGCAGCCATTCGGGAAAATCGCGGATCAGCGCCCGCGCCATCAACCCCATGTCGCGTGCAGTCGTCGCCTGCCCCTCTTTCGGCAACCCGTTGGCATTGACGAACTGCGTCCGCACCATGCCGAGCTTCCCCGCCATCTGGTTCATTTCGAGTACGAACTCGTCCTCGCTGCCCGACACCGCTTCCGCCAGCGCAACCGCCAGATCGTTGGCCGAATGCACGATCACCGCGTTCAAGGCGTCACCAACTGAAATCCACTTGCCCACGCCCAATCCGACCCGCGACTTGGGCTGCGAGTTGGCATGCGGCGAAATCACGAATTCCGAGGTCAACGTCGCCTCGCCGCGCTTCAGCATGTCGAACACGACATACGCGGTCATCAGCTTGGTGAGCGACGCTGGATACCACGGCATATCGGCATTCTCTGCCCACAGCACCCGCCCGTCCTTGGCATCGAACACCAGCGCCGGCCCGTCCGCCGGCTTTTCCTTGGGCGCCGCATGAGCCATTCCGAGCGCCATCGACCCAGTCATCAATAATGCAATAACCAATGTAGCGCGCAAAGCGGCGTCCCCCGAACTTCAATGTCTGACAACACAAATCAAAAACCACCATGCCAGAGGTCCACGCGTCGCGCTTCAGACATCGCGCCACACGTGCCCTTTTGATCTTTTATTGTAGAAGGAAGATCACAATTTGTCGCAAAATTGATGAATCGCATGGCTTGTCAGCTTGCTTCATTCAGCTTGCTTCATTCACATGCGTCAACCACAGGTCGTGCGCACCCCATCTCACGTCGCCGCCTCGGGATGCGCCGTCCGCCGGTAATGATCCAGAATGTAAATCCTGACCGCCCCCGATAGACCCGAGTCGCCCCGCGCCGCGTCGATTGCGCCCACCAGCTGCGCGAGCGGCAAACCGCGCTGGGCGGCAATCTCCTGCAACGCCTCCCAGAACGCCGCCTCCAGCGAGATCGATGTGCGATGCCCGCGAATGGAAAACGACCGTTTTACCGGTCGGCTCGCCCGCGCTACCGCCCCCACATCCACAGCCATACGCGCATCCGGACGGCTCACGGCTTTGGCTCCGAGCCGTCATCATCCGAGCCGTCATCATCCGAGCCGTCATCATCCGAGCCGTCGACATCCGAGCCCGTCAACCGGTGCCCGTCGAGCCGTCGAGTCGCCAGCGAGCCCTTGGCCGAACTCAGCTCGCGCGCAGCCTTCGTGCGCCCGAACTTAACCCGGTTCACATCGGCTTCCGCCTCCTTAACCGACCGCGCCTTGGCCTTACGCGCCCGCTTCAGATTGATGATCTCGCCGCTCATTGCGTGACGCATGCCCCCTCAGAAATTATTCTGAAATGGCTGCGAAACGGGATTTTGCGCACGCTGTTTTGGACGCACCACCGGGCTTGGTTTGGGAACCGGCGTCGCGTCCGTCGGCGCGGGTGCAGGAGCAGCAGGCTCGGGCTCCGTACCCGCAGCCCCCGTCTGCGGACGCACCGCCTCCACCGGCATCGGCACCACGATCACCTGCTGGCCGCCGTCGCCCTGTTTTTGCCCGTCAACCGCCGACGGAGCAGCCGGGTTTTTTGCCGCCTCCGCTGCGGCCGCAGCAGCATCTTCCGCCACAGACTTCGCCACCCGGTCCGCGTCGTCCTTCGCGCGTCGCTCTTCGTCGAGTTTGCGGATCCGCTCCAGTTCCTCAGCGTCCCGCTCGAGTTTGCGCAGCGAAAGCTCCTGCTCGAACGCCGACTTACTCATCTTCCTGTCGGCCTCAGCCAGATTGCCGAGCCCCCCCGATAGCGTCACAACGACCGCTGGCAACGGCGCTTTGGGCTTGCCCGTCACTCCGGGCTTGGCCGCAGCTTCAATCCGCCAGTCCGTCACATAACGCCCGGAATTAACGTCGAACTGGCTCTCCACATGAGCCCGCCCCTGCGGCGTTTCAAACGCCGTAACCGGCGTCTTTGCAACGCCATTGGAAATCGTGAACGGCATCTTCCGTGCGCTCAAAGTCAGCCCCGTCGGCGCGAGCGTATCGCGCAGCAATTCACCCAGGGCGTCGCCGGTCGGCGGTGATTTGTCGGCAAAGACCGCATCCACTGTCGCCGCCACGCCCGCAGGCGCAACCCCCTTGATCTGTCCGCCACTGATGATTGCCTCCCCTTGTCCCTTCAAGGCAGCCACCAGCCCGCTCGCACTCAGCCCCTGGCTGGTCAGCGTTGCCGTCAAGCTGATCGGCATATCCAGCGCAAGCCGGGCGTCCGTCAACGATCCCTCGCCATTGAGCGTCGCCCCGCCCGTGGCCTTCAGCAACGCAAACTTGGCCCGCAACGACCCGCCGAGACCTATGCCAGAAATCTCGTCGATGCTGATCGCGGTCGCACCAAGCCCGATCTTGGCCTTCACGTTCGTCAGCAGGCTCGTGCCGTCGAGCCCTAGCCGCCCGATGGTCAGGCCAACGTCGCCCTGCACGCGCTCCAGCCCCGTAAACACGAGCGGCAGGTCCGGCCAAAGGCTCTGATTGCCGTCTTTCGATTGGCTCTGCGCCCGCCGGTCCGAAACTATCGACATCAGCCCTGGAATCGTCGCCTGATCGAGACTGAATTCGCCCGAAACCTTCCGCACGGCCTCGCCAGCGTCACCCGCTTTCGCCAGCGCCACCGACGCTTTACCGCTCACCCGCGTAGCCCCAGCCTTCATGTCGGCCAGCGCCAGCACCAGCACATGATCGCGCAGCTTGACCTCGACCTGCCCCTGCAAGGGCACACCAAATCCGCCCTGACCCAGCGACAATTGCGCCAGCGCCAGCACATCCGCGCCGTCCCGCGCCGCAATGCCCGCCGCGCCCTCAGCCACCATCGCGCCATCCTTGGGCAGCGCCACCATCCCTTGATAGGCGACCGACAAATCCTCCGACGTCACTGATGCAAGCGTCGTCAGCCCGCCCTGCGGCTGTCCAATTGCGTTGATAAAAACCTTCCCCGGCCGCGCCATCGCACCCTGAACCTGGGCCTTCGACGAAACCCCGGCAAACCCCACCCCGACTAACCCAAGCCAACGCCCAATGCTCGGCGTTTCGATGGTCGCGTTAAGGTCCATTGCCCCCATGCGCCAGTCGCCCAAACCTTGATCGAGCTTGCCCACGCCAACCACGCGCCCGCCATCGATTGTGCCGTCAAGAGCGATATCGGTGGAGTTCGCCCCTCGCTCTCCCAGGGTCACCGACCCGGCAAGCCGGACGGCCCCCATCGACGCAATCGTCGCTTCACTGGGCCGACTGGCCTGCGGCCAATCCAAATACGTGAAAAGGTCGGCCATCGCCGCAGGCCCCGGCGCACCGGCCACAAACCGCATCACGCCCTTGTTCGCTCCAGCCGTCTTTCCCGCCGCCACCAGCGTCAACCCTGAAACCTGACCATCCAGATCGACCGACAATCCAGCCGCCGTCTGGAACGTGACGCGGGGTACCACGAGCTTCCCGCCCTCGACGGTAAACGCCGCTGTAAAATCGCGCAGGTTGGTCGCAGCGTTCGCCTGAAATTCTGCGGCGCGAATCTCTGCTTTGACGTCCGTCGTATCGGGGTTCAGCCCATAGAACCCGGCGCTCCCCGTGCTCTTGCCCAGACCAAGGGCGGCCTCCCTCGGCGACCCCGCCAAAAACGCCCTCAATCGGTCGAGATCAAACCCGCCCGGCCAAACCAGCGCTGCATCAATCCTTTGCCCTTGCAGCACAATCTCGACCCGCCGCCGTCCCTCGGTCGTAATCCGGAACTCGCCCGTCAACGGCTGGTCGGCGAATTCCGCCACGACGCGCGTCAGCGCAAAACTGCCGCCCGACATGGCAAGCTGCCCGTCGAGCGCAAATGGACCTTCATAGTGCCCCGAAGCCGTGCCGGCCGCCAGCCGGATCGTCGTGTCGTTGCGCGCCCATGCCATGAATCGCGACAGATTAGCCCCGCGCAGCATCACCGGTCCTGTGAACCCCCAGGTATTAGTATCGGACTTGCCATCGGACTTGGCGTCTCGCTTGATGCTGCCGCTGGCGTCGAGCTTCGCCGCTCCCGGCAGCACCGCCCGCAGTTCCTTGACTTCTAGAACCTGATCCCGCCGGTTCATGGCAATCGAAACGCCGGTGATCGCTTCACCAGCAAGCGTCACGCGCTCGGCTTTCAGTCGCGCATCCGTCTGCGCGTTCGCTGGCAAAGATGCCAAAATAATGTTGAGCGAGTTACGCGCGGTCTCCAGCGGATCCTTCGACGACCCTTCCGCCCCGATCGCATCCAGATTGAGCGACCGGGTCGTCAGCGCCATGTCAAACCGCAACGCCTCGTTCCAAGACGCGCGGGCTTCCCCCGTTATCAACTGCGGATCGCCCACCGTATCGAGCGATAGCGCGATATCAGAGAGTTTCCCACCCTTGAGATCGCCATCGACCTTCGCCTTCAACTCGAACACGTTGGAGCTGGCGTCGACCGGCGCTTTGCCCGCAGCCGTTGGAGCCTTGGCACCAAGTACAGCGCCCGCAATCGGCAGCTTGGCCGATAACTCGCCATCCAGATGCGGCCGCCCTTTCATGTCGAGCACGCGTCCGTCAAAGGTGTAGCTGTTCTGATTGGAAGGCACCCGAACCGATGCACGGAATTTGGTCGCACCATCCGCCTCGGCCTTGGAAGTCGCAAACCGGATTTCGCGCGGTTCGCCATACCAATCGGCATTGCCCTTGAACTTGAACGGCCCTTCGAACCCATCGGCGGATAGCTCGCCATCGATCTTTTGAAACTCGGCCAATTCCTTGCCTGACCCGCTGACGAACACCAGCGTCCCGCCGGTAATCCCAACCGACTGTAGCGTCACGTCGGCCGGTACGAACGGCAGTGACCCCGGCTTCAACGACAGCGAAGCCCAATTCCCCCGGCCCTCGCCATCGACCACCAGCCGCAGCGACGGCTTTTTCAACTCGACGCTTTGCGCTTCCAATACGCCCCGCAGCAACGGCGCAATTGAAAGCCGCATCGTCACGCTCTCGGCGCGAAACAGCGGGTCACCGCCGGTAGAAGCCGTATCGGCGATCCGTAGCTTTTCAAACCGCACATACGGCACCGGCAGCACGCGCACGTTGACCGCCCCGCCCACGCGCACATCTCGCCCGAGCAGCCGCGACGCTTCTTCCTCGAACACGCCGCGATAGCCGTTCCAGTCGATGGCCATCGGCACAGCGGCGAGCGCGGCTAAAATCCCGGCTACGATTGCGCCGAGTACCAGCAGGACGTTGTTCATCGACGCCTTTCAATTTTCATAGCGCAGCCAAAGCCACCGTCCGCGTAACGGCAGGGCTCCGGCAAGCCTTCGTGGCTGATATTAGGTCGCCACATGGTAAACGTCTATGGTGTGCTGCCACTCTAGCGGCTGTATCGTGACGTGTTTTTGATGTGGGCGACTTACCCGCGGCGTTGCAGATGAAGCTTGGCTGCTATAGCTCAGTTGTATGGCACAGAGTCGAAAACATTCCGCGAACGCGGCCCCGCACCCGCCCGAAGACTTCGAAGCAGACGATATCCCCTTCGATCTTCCGCCTGCGTCCACCGCCGTACCGTCCGCCGCTCCAGCTCCCCCCGTCGCCGGCAAGCTGTCCATTTCGCAGCGGGCCATGGGTGCGGTCCAGCAATCCCGCGCGCCCTATCTCGATGGCCTAAACGCCCAACAGCGCGCTGCGGTGGAAGCCCTTGACGGCCCCGTCCTCGTGCTCGCCGGCGCTGGCACTGGTAAAACCAAGGTTCTGACCGCCCGCATCGCCCACATCATGAGCATGGGCCGCGCCAGCGCCCACCAGATCCTTGCGGTCACCTTCACCAACAAAGCCGCCCGCGAAATGCGCCATCGCATCGGCGGCATCGTCGGCCCCGCCGTTGAAGGCATGGGCTGGCTCGGCACCTTCCACGCCATCGGCGTCAAGATCCTGCGCCGCCACCACGAACTCGTCGGCCTGAAATCCGGCTTTACGATCCTCGACATGGACGACCAGATCCGCCTCATGAAGCAGGTCTTGGAAGCCGCAGGCGTCGACAAAGACCGCTGGCCCGCCCGCCAGCTCGCCAACTTGATCGATAGCTGGAAAAACCGCGCCCTCACGCCCGACAAGGTGCCCGCCGCCGAAGCACTGAATTTCGCGGGCGGTAAGGGCCAGATCCTTTACGCCGCCTATCAAAAGCGCCTGAAAGAGCTGAACGCCTGCGACTTCGGCGATCTTCTGGTTGAAAACGTCCGCCTGTTCCGCGAACACCCAGACGTGCTCGCCGAATACCAGCGCCGCTTCCGCTTTATCCTGGTCGACGAGTACCAGGACACCAACGTCGCCCAGTACCTCTGGCTCCGCCTCCTCGCCCAAAATCCAGCCGGCGGACAAGCCAACATTTGCTGTGTCGGCGACGACGACCAGTCGATCTACGGCTGGCGCGGCGCTGAAGTGGACAACATCCTCCGCTTCGACAAGGATTTTCCGGGCAGCGTGGTCATCCGCCTGGAACGCAACTACCGCTCC
>JANOVN010000323.1:0-1865 GCA_031417455.1 Hyphomicrobiaceae bacterium
AGATCGACGCGGCCACGCGCAAAGCAAAGAGAATACCAGCCCGCAGCCTGTCGAACGAAGAGTCAAAACTTCTGCGGGCTGGTATAAGCCCTTCGGGCACGGCCCAAGCCACCTTCACTGAACCGATGCCGTCTTCACCCCCTTCCCGCACTTCTCGAGCGGCAGCGCGGTCGTTAGCCACCCGTCCTTGCTGACGGCCACCACATATCGTCGGCACCCGCTCGGCGCACCCGCCACAAAGCGCACCTCGAACAACGCGGCGTCCAGCTTGCGCTCCTTCGGCGAATTATAAACCGGCCAAGTGTAAACCTCGCTGTCGGGTATTTCCGCCAACGCGGTCTTGATCGCAATCCCGGCATTCTTGTAATCCGCCGCTGTCATCTTCTCGAGCAACACGCGCGACAAATCCGGATGCAGTCCCACCGCTGCCGCCCGCTGAGCATACGGATCGGCCTTGCCGGCCTTTGGCGGCGGCAATGGCTCAGCCCCTCTTGATTCCGCCGCATCCTCCGCCGCTGGCGCTGTCGGTGCTGCCGCCGGGTCGGTCCCGGGCGTGGCGGCAACCTCGACCGTTGGCAATGGTTTCATTATTTCGGGCACCGAAGGTTTCGCCGCCTCAGTCACCTTCCGCTCCACAACGGGCGGGGCTGACTTCATCGCCGCCGAAACAGCGCCCGTTGCCGCATCCGTCAGCCATGGCGGCACGCTCACCTGCTCGGTCCAATAAGCCCAGCCCCCGCCGGCAGCCAGCGCTGCGGCAGCGCTTCGCCGCAGCAGCCTCTGTCTGCCTGTTCGAGGCAGTGGCTCGCCGATCCTCTCACCGGCCAGCAATTCCGGCGTGACGTAATTGTTGTCGGAATCGATGTCATCGTAATCGCGCGCGTCAGGCGTTGAATGCCATGTCGGAGCTGTCATGAGTGATCCTTGTCATCATGGTTGAGCTCTCAGCTACCCCGTTGTTTCCTAAGCGCCTTCCATTCCTGGCCAAAAAATGACGTATCGTGCGCGGAGTATTTTTCGTAGGCATATGGTGCGGACGCTGCGTCACGGTGGGCGGGCAAACCCTTCGCTCCAATACAAGCTACTATTCGCGAGCAGACGCACTGGGTGGCAAAACAATAGGATGCTCGTCGAGCGCGCGTCGGGCAAATGTCGGGATGTATTTAAACGACAAGAGTCGCTTTCTTGCTTCGCCCATCAATTCAAACTGATCGATATACTCAACAACAAACACGGGCCGCTTGGCCTGGAGTGCCTTATCTAAGTGTCGCTTGGTCTTGCGAACGTCTGCTGGCTTGTTGCGCGCGTTGTCCACAAGCTGTCCGGCACCAAATAAAAGGCTTTCCTTCGCTATTGCATCGATCGTCTTGACGTAGTCCTTGAATTCCAGAAGTTCCTCGCCGTTCTGCGGTACAATTAAAAAATCAGTTCTTTTGGATCGCGCATAAGTGGCGATTTTCTTGACGAAATCAACCATCTCCCGTGCGGCGGACGGCCTGGATTTCTGCCAGTCATCGTTTGAATCGACTTTGTCGATATAGATCCCGTCAAAACCGGCTTCGATGATTTTGTCGAGATAGGCATCTGTTGAGCCGAATATGATGGCCTGCCACTGCGGGTCCCAATAGCGGACCAGATAGTTGCCCCGCCATTCAGGGTTTTCATCTGCCAGCCATGCCGGTGCCTCGGGCGTAAGCTTGGCCATTACTGCACCGGGTACGGCTACCCCTACTCTAATTCCATCAGATGGACCCATAAATCCTTGAGGCAGGTTGGCCTGCTGAGGTGGTAAAGGGGGCTTTATTGTCCAGGCGTCGTTCCAATAAAAACGATAATCCTCTGCCTCGCCGATGCTCAAATAAGCC
>JANOVN010000324.1:0-26741 GCA_031417455.1 Hyphomicrobiaceae bacterium
GGTCGGTGACGGCCAAGAAGGCGGCGCTGAACCGGGACGTATTCAAGCATGTGCATCTGGCGTCGCGGCGGATCGCGTCTTGCGAGGCGGTGGCTAAGAGCGCCAAGTCTAAGATCGAGGTGCATCAGGTCGATGCCGACCACACCGATCAGGTGATTGCGCTAATCAACAAGGTCCGCCCGCACCTCGTCATCAACATGGCGCTGCCGTACCAGGATCTGACGATCATGGATGCGTGCCTTGCGACCGGCGTGCACTACATGGACACGGCGAACTACGAGCCGCGCGAGGAAGCGAAGTTTTCGTATTCCTGGCAGTGGCCGTATGATCCCAAATACAAGGCGGCTGGTATTCTGGGCATCCTGGGCTGCGGGTTTGACCCGGGCGTGTCGAACATTTTCTGCGCCTATGCGCAGGAACACCTGTTCGATGAAATCCACACCATCGACATCGTGGACTGTAACGACGGCAACCATGGCAAGTCGTTTGCGACCAACTTCAATCCGGAAATCAACCTACGCGAAGTGACCCAGCGCGGTAAATACTGGAAGGACGGCAAATTCATCGAGATCGATCCGCTGACGATCTCATGCATGGTGGACTATCCAGACGTCGGCCCGCGCAAGTCGTATCTGATCTATCACGAGGAGGAAGAGAGCCTCGTTAAGAACATCAAGGGTTTGAAGCAGATCCGGTTCTGGATGACGTTCGGCGACAATTACATCAAGCACCTCGATGTGCTCCAAAGCGTCGGCATGACCCGGATCGATCCCGTCATGTACAAGGGCAATCCGGTGATCCCCATCGAGTTCTTGAAGGAGCTGCTGCCGCCGCCGTCGTCGCTGGGTGAAAACTACACCGGGCGGACGTCTATCGGGTGCATCTTCGACGGGGTGAAGGACGGCAAGAAGAAGCGCGTGTTCATCTATCAGGTGTGCGACCACGCGGAATGCTACAAGGAAGTGCAAGCGCAGGCGGTATCGTACACCACCGGCGTGCCGCCGATCGTGGGTGCGAAAATGCTGTTCACCGGCGTCTGGGGCGGCAAGGGCGTGGTCAATGTCGAACAGCTCCCATCAAAACCGTTCCTCGAAGAATTGGCCAAGCAGGGCCTGCCTTGGCACATGAAGGAACTGGCGGCCGGCGAACAGGCGGAATTGTTCGCGGTGAAGACCTGATTTGCCTCACGCGCTAGTCGCGCTCCGGCGGGCGAAGCAGGTTGGTCACATGCGGTTGAGTGCGGCAGGGATTGATTGTCGAGCGCATGATGGCCAACGCCAGAGCGCAAATGATGGAAACGGGAAGCCCTACGCGGGTACAAGATGGGCTTCCCGTTCAAATGGGCTGCTAGAAGCAACCACAGCTATTGTGTAGCACTTCAAGCGTTACCAACGCGTGTATTTTCATCGCAGTTTGTCAGTGTGGGTTGCATTTGTGCTGGCGGAGCGAAGCGATGAGGTCTGGCAAGTGTTGCCATCGCCTGCCATATGGGACGCTCGTTTTACCGGCCTGAGGATTTCCATGCTTAAGCTTCCTGCTCTTCCCGCTGGTATACGCACACCTGCCTATGTGCTCGACGAAGCGCTGCTTGCGCGTAATCTGGCGACGGCGGCGCGGATCAAACGGGAGTGCGGGGCGAAGGTGCTGCTTGCGACCAAGGCGTTCGCGATGCCGGCGGTGTTTCCCATGATGGCCAAGGTTCTTGATGGCTCAACTGCCAGCGGGCTTTATGAGGCGCGGATGGGGCACAAGGAATTTGGTAAGGAGGTGCATGTTTTTGCCCCGGCCTTCAGTGCCGACGAACTCGCCGAGTTGACGAAAATCTCGCAGCACATCTATTTCAATTCGGTTGCGCAGTTGCGCCGATTCCTGCCACTGGTGCGCAAGACACCGGGCATTCATGTCGGATTGCGCGTCAACCCGGGGTATTCGATGGCGACGCTCGGCGGGCCGCTGTATGACCCGTGCGCGCCGAATTCGCGGTTTGGGGCGACGCTCGATACCCTCGCCGATGCGCCGTGGGACGAGATCGACATTCTGCATGTGCATGCGCTGTGCGAAGCCAACGATGCCGGGTCGGTGGGGCTGATCGAACACGTTGGGCGGGAGCTCGCGCCGTTTGTGTCGAAGGTGGCTGCCGTTAATTTCGG
Organism: Hyphomicrobiaceae bacterium; assembly: GCA_031417455.1. Lineage (GTDB taxonomy): Bacteria > Pseudomonadota > Alphaproteobacteria > Rhizobiales > Hyphomicrobiaceae > JANXVY01. The sequence continues at coordinate 2,151 of JANOVN010000324.1, forward strand.
CGGCGGCCATTTCGTCAATCGTGCGCCGTACGATGTGGCGGCGCTGATTGATGCGATCAAGGCGTTCAAGGCGCGCTTTGGGGTCGAGGTGATCTTGGAGCCGGGTGCTGGGCTCGTGGTCGATACCGGGTACCTGGTCGCGAGCGTGCTCGATATTCATCGCAACGGCGGCGAGATCGCCATTCTGGACGCGTCGGCCAGTTGCCATATGCCCGACGTGCTCGAGGTACCTTATACGCCGCCGGTGTTTGGTGCTGGAAAGCCTGGCGAATTGGCGCACACCTACATACTGGCGGGGAACACCTGCATGACCGGGGACGTCATCGGGGAATACAGCTTTGCAACGCCGCTCAAGATCGGCGACCGGGTCGTGTTCGGCGACATGATGCAATATTCGTTCGTGAAAAATAACACGTTCAACGGGCAGCCGTTGCCGGACCTCGGCGTGCTGTCGGCGGACGGGACGTACCGGGTCGTAAAGTCGTTTGGATATCAGGATTTCCGGGGCAAGCTTGGGTGAGGCGAGCGACGTGAAGGCCAGCGGACCCCCAGCCTTCGCCGCGGGCATGCTTGTCCCATGGCCCCGATGACTTTTGGGCGGGTGCGCTGGTCGGCACTCGACAACGCGGGCGGCTTGTTTCAAGGTCGCGCCGCTGCATTCAGTAGCGCAATCTATCGAGGTGCTCGCTTCCCGTGACGTCGAAATTTACAGTCGTTTACCGCATCCGTTGCGACGCTTCTCGGATCAAAGAGCGCGCGCAGGCCGTCGCCGTCGAGCAGAGCGTAGAGATGCCGCTCGGGGCTATCGACGACGACGCCGTGCTCGCCGACATCGTGGGGCGGGTGGACGATATCTGCGACGTAGGTGACGGAGCGTTCGATGTGTCCGTGAGCCTCGATTTGGGGACGACTGGGTTCGAAGCCGGGCAGCTCATCAACATCGCGTTTGGCAATAGCTCCATTCATGACGACGTGGGGTTGCAGGACATTGTGGTTCCGCCTGAACTATCGGCGCGCTTTACGGGGCCGCGGTTTGGTCCCGAGGGGCTGCGGGCGCGCGTAGGCGCTAAGCGGCGGGCGCTGACGTGTTCGGCGCTAAAGCCGCTAGGGTTGAGCGCGGAGAAACTGGGCCGACTAGCGGGAAAGCTAGCATTGGGCGGGCTTGACTACATCAAGGACGATCACGGACTGGCCGATCAGGTGCGCGCGCCGTTCGTGGAGCGCGTGACGGCTGTTTCGGATGCGTTACGCGCGGCGGCTGAGACGACGGGCAAACTCACGCGGTATCTGCCCAATCTGAGCGGCAACCTCGATGCGCTGCGGTTACAGGTGCGGATTGCTCGCGATCATGGGGTGGATAGCGTGCTCGTGGCGCCGATGGTGATTGGGCTCGCGTCGTTTCAGACCATCGTGCGCGAGAATGCTGATATCGCGTTCATCGCTCATCCGGCGATGGCCGGGGCTGGCCGGATTGCACCGGCGGCGCTGTTTGGGCGAATTTTCAGGATGATCGGCGCGGATGGGGTGATCTATCCCAACGCGGGCGGGCGGTTTGGTTATTCAGTGGAGACGTGCCGGGGAATTGCCGAGAGGTCGCTCGCGACTTGGCTCGGGGTTAAGGCAACTATGCCGGTGCCAGCGGGCGGGATGAAACTCGCGACGCTTGACAATGCGCTGGCGTTTTATGGCGCCGATGCGATGCTGCTGATCGGTGGCGATCTGCTGGCGGCGCGCGATAAGATGACTGAGCAGGCGCTGGCGTTTCAGGCGGCGGTAGAGGGGTATGAGTACGTTTGAGGATGGGGATGATGCTTGCTTGGCAAGCAGTGGGGCGGCCCTGGTCGACCGGGCCGATGCCTGACAGATTGAACTGGGTTGATGCCGTGCCCTGAAAAGGGGTATTTGCACACGATGACCAAACAGAACGAAAAGTATCATCGCGCGTTCAAAGCTACGCTGCATGGGTTGCGGTGGGAAGGCGTCGAGCACAAGCCTTACAAGGAAGACGAGCGCGCGCTGTTTGCCGACATCTCGCGGCAGACGCTGTTTTCGCGACCCGATCTCGCGGGGGAGCTGCGGTATTTCGAAGTGGCGGCTGGCGGCTATTCGACGCTTGAGCGGCATGAGCATGTGCACGCCGTTTTGATCCTGCGCGGGCTAGGGCGGGCGCTGGTCGGGAACCAAGTGCTGGAGCTTGGGCAGAACGATCTGGTGACGGTGCCGCCGATGACTTGGCATCAGTTTCGTGCTCGTTTGGATCAGCCGCTCGGGTTTTTGTGCATGGTGGATGCCGTGCGCGACAAGCCGCAATTGCCGAGCCAAGCCGATCTGGCCAAGCTGCGGACCGATCCGGCGGTGGCGAGGTTTTTGGGATAGGGGATGACCTTTTGCAAGTTGCAATGTGGCGCTATCGGAGCGCACGGGTTCGCGCGAGGAAGTTGTCGGGTTATCCCTAAAACTTTCAAGGACCCGCGAAGGGCATCCTAACCCAACCTACAAGAGGGACAATTATTTGCCGGTGACGAGGCAGTCGAGACCGCTGGCTTTGAGGGCATCGCAGGGGGCCTTGGCTTCGGCGGCGCTGGCGTAGGGGCCAAGGCGGACGCGGAAGAATTTACCCATGGAACCGAATGTGGTTTCATCGACGGCGGAGGGGGTTGCGGCAATCGCGCCGCCGAGTGATTGCAACTTGGACACGACGGCGCTGGCCTCATCGCGGGTTTTGACGGCGGCGACCTGGACGCGGAAGGCCCCGGGCTTAGCGGCTTTGGCGGCAGCTTTTGGAGCAGCTTTTGGAGCGGGCGACGTTGGCGCTGCGGCTTCTGCCTGCACTGCGTTTTGCGCTGCGGAGCCATTGGCCCAGGGGAGGACTTCGGGCGCATTAACGGCAGCGGCAGCGGCGACCGGGGCAGGCGGGGGAGTTGGCGCTGCTGCGGCGGGGGCAGGCGGGGTGGGCGGCGCACTTTGCGACGACGATCCGCCGAACAGATTGCCAAAAACGCTGCCGAGGCCAGATGATTGGGCCGGCTGCGGAGCGGGCGAGGCTTTGGCCTGACCCGATGCCAAGGCCCCGGTTTCGGCGGGTGCCGATTGGCCGGACGATTGACCGGCAACGGCGGTTTCGGGCAGACCGGCGTCGCGGAAGGCTGCGGAGCGGAATTTGGTGGCTTCGGCGCGCTCGGCATCTTCCAGGCCGCTCTTGAACCACAGCGCGCTCGTCAGGTCCGAGATAGCCTGGCCGGATTTGCCCGATTGCTGATTGGCCGCACCGCGATAATAGAGGGCTTTCGCCATCACATTTGAGGCAAGGCCGCCGTTGTTGATGGCGCTATTCAGCGACAGAATAGCAGCCTCGAATTTACCGGCCTGGTAGGATTTGACGCCGCTGGTGTAGGCGGCGAGGGCGACGGCTGGATCTTTGGCGGTGGGGGCTGCGTCAGGCTGCTGGGCGGCGGCCGCGGGTTTGGCGCGCTTGGTTTTGGCGGCGGCCTTTGGAGCTGCTGGCTCGGCGGTGGTCTGAGCTTGTGCGGGCGCGATCATGACATTGCCCAAGCAGGCAGCAAAGGCTGCTGCTGCAAATCGAAGGCCAAACCGGAGCCGTGCCCTGCGCATTCCGCGTCTTTCGTCAAAACAGGCGAATCAATTGTCGAACGAGAGCTTTGTTTACTGAGTTTCCAGAGCGAACGTACTCTCGTTCGTTATCATGGGTGGCGTTTTCCACGGCAAACAGGTTCTTTGTAGGGCGAAATGTAGAACAAACCCGGCCGCCGGAATTATTCAACTGTGACGGACTTGGCGAGATTACGCGGTTGATCGACATCCGTCCCCATGATGACCGCCGTATGGTAAGCCAGCATCTGGATGGGAATGGCGCAGAGCAGCGGGCTGACAAAGGGGTGCGCCTTGGGGATCGGTAAGTGCGCGAGCACCTTGCAGCCGATCTTTTCAGGGGGGGCGCTTGAGATCAGGATGATCTGACCGCCGCGGGCTGCGACTTCCTGCATGTTGGAAACGGTTTTGTCGAAGAGTTCGTCATCGGGGGCGACGACGACGACGGGGACCGCTTCGTCGATCAGGGCAATCGGGCCGTGTTTCAATTCACCGGCGGCATAACCCTCGGCATGGATGTAGGAAATTTCCTTGAGCTTCAGAGCGCCTTCGAGCGCGAGCGGGTAGCTGACGCCGCGTCCCAGGTAGATGACGTCCTTGGCTTTGGACAGGTCGTGGGCGATGTGCTCGTAGATTTTTTCGTCGCGCAGCATGGTGGAGATGTGGCGCGGGACTTCGGTCAGGGCGGCGATGAGTTCGTCCTGGAGCTTGTCGTCGATGGTGCCGCGCGCTTTGCCGATGGCGATGGCGAGGCAGGCGAGGACGGAGAGCTGGCAGGTGAAGGCCTTGGTCGAGGCGACGCCGATTTCGGGACCGGCGAGCGTCGGCAGGATGGCGTGGCTTTCGCGCGCGATGGTCGAGGTGCGGACGTTGACGATGGCCGCGATCTGCTGGCCACCCGCCTTGCAGTAGCGAAGCGTTGCCAGCGTGTCGGCGGTTTCGCCCGATTGCGAGACGAACAGCGCCAAGCCGCCCGGCTGAAGCGGGGGCTCGCGGTAGCGCATTTCGGAAGCGACATCGATTTCGACGGGGATGCGGGCATAGCGCTCGATCCAGTATTTGCCGACGAGGCCTGCGTAATAAGCGGTGCCACAGGCCGAGAGGGTGACGCGGGTGATCTTTGAAAGGTCGATGCCGAGGTCGGGGAAGCTGATCCCGCCGTTGGCGAGGTCGAGATAGTTGGACAGGGTGTGGCTGATGACTTCGGGTTGCTCGTGGATTTCCTTGGCCATGTAGTGGCGGTGGTTGCCCTTGTCGACGAGCAGGGACGAAGCGATCGATTTGATGATCGGGCGCTTAACTTTTTTGTCGTTGCTGTCGAAGATTTCAGCACCTTGGCGGGTGAGGATGGCCCAGTCGCCTTCTTCGAGGTAGGTGATGGCGTCGGTGAACGGGGCGAGCGCGATGGCGTCGGAGCCTAGATACATTTCATCCGTGCCATGGCCCAAGGCGAGCGGGCTGCCCTGGCGGGCCGCAATCATGAGATCGTCATTGCCGGCGAAAATGATGCCGAGGGCGAACGCGCCTTTGAGGCGCTTCAAGGCCGCCTTGACGGCATCCTGGGGCGAGAGGCCGGTGTTCATTTTTTCGGTGATGAGGTGGACGACGGCTTCGGTGTCGGTTTCGGATTCGAAAACGTGACCTTTGGCGGCCAGCTCGTTCTTTAACTCGCGATAGTTCTCGATGATGCCGTTATGAACAACGGAGACGACCGGACTCATGTGCGGATGGGCGTTGCGCTCGGTGGGGCGGCCGTGGGTTGCCCAGCGGGTGTGACCGATTCCAGTGTGGCCGGTCAACGGTTCGGTCAACAGGCGGGCTTCGAGGTTGCGCAACTTACCCTCGGCGCGGCGGCGCTCAAGGTGGCCGTTTTCGACAGTTGCGATGCCAGCTGAATCATAGCCGCGATATTCGAGCCTGCGAAGCGCGTCCACGAGGTCGGCTGCAACCGGCCTGGAGCTGATAATTCCGACGATGCCGCACATGCTGGGAGTCCTGAGGTTACTTCTGATTCACGGGAATTTGGGGAGAGGCGCACCTTTGACGCTTACTTCCGGCGGCTCATCATAGTTCTGAATTTTTCGGCCCAACCGGGGCGCTCTTCCTGGGTGGAGCGTTCCACGGCGAGGCTGCCGGGGGAGACATTCTTCGTAATGACGCTGCCGGAGCCAACGTAGGCGCCAGCGCCGATCTTTAGGGGGGCGACGAGGGAAGAATTCGACCCTATAAACGCGCCGTCGCCGATTTCCGTGCGGTGTTTGTTGAAGCCGTCGTAGTAACAGAAGATGGTGCCTGCTCCGATATTTGCGTCAACGCCGACGGTGCCGTCCCCGAGGTAGGCCAGATGGTTGGCTTTTGAACGGGCCGCCATGGCGACGTTCTTAACCTCGACGAAATTTCCGATATGCACATCCTGCGCCAGTTTAGCACCCGGACGCAGTCGGGCGAATGGACCGATGCGGGCACCTTCGCCGATAGACGCGCCCTCAATGTGGCAGTTGGCTCGAATTAGCACATTATCCCCGATGGTTACGCCGGGGCCGAAGAAGACGTTGGGCTCGACGATGACGTCGCGGCCGATGCGAGTGTCGTAGCTGAACCAGACGGTTTGCGGCGCGATCAGTGTTGCGCCGTCAGCCATGGCGCGGGCACGGGCGGCGGATTGGTAGAGGTGTTCGGCGACGGCGAGCTGGTCGCGGGCATTGACGCCCAAGACTTCAGTTTCGGGACAGACGACGACGGCGGTTCTGGCGCCGTTGGCACGAGCGATTTCGACGGCATCAGTTAAGTAGTATTCGCCCTTGGCGTTGGCGTTGCCGACCGACTGGAGAACGGCGACGGTATCGGGGAGAGCAAACGCCATCACGCCCGAGTTGCAAAGACGCACGGTGCGTTCAGCGGCGCTGGCGTCTTTTTCTTCACGGATGGCGGTGAGCTGGCCGGTGGAATCGGTGAGGAGGCGGCCATAGCCGGTAGGGTCGGCAGCATCAAAGCCTAGGACGGCGACGCCGGCACCGGCGGCGAGGGCTTCGCGCAGCCTGAAGATGGTCGGGGCGGCGATGAGGGGCGTATCGGCATAGAGCACAAGGGTGTCGCCCTGCCAGCCAGCCATGGCTTCGCGGGCGGCGAGAACCGCATCGGCGGTGCCGCGCTGCTCGTGCTGGGTATAAACGGCAGCGTTGGGTGCGAGTTTAGTTACTTCATTGGCGACGATGTCCATGCCGGGGCCAATAACGACGGCCAGCCTATCGGCCTGGACGCATTCGCTCAGCGCAAGGACGTGGCCCAGCATGGATCGACCGCCGACGGCGTGGAGCACTTTCGGCATAGCCGATTTCATGCGCGTGCCTTTGCCAGCAGCCAGCACGATGATGAGCAACGGACGTTTGGACGATGATGCGGTCATTGACGATCCCGAATTATGGCGGAGGGCGTCGCCGATGCAAGCGCCGCACGGTGTTCCTTACCGGGAAGGGTCAACCAGTTGCAAGACGTCCAACGCGCACACTCTCTTGCCAATTCTTACGGTTGGATGGGCGGACGGCAGGTGTTGGCCGTGTTCATCCACAGGCAAGCAAGTTGAAACGGCGGCGCAGCGTTGACCCGGCAACGCGACTCAGCGGATCGAGTTGCTCAACTATGACTTTTCTTGACGGTCATCGACTGATCCCAAAGCGTTATTTAGAGAGGCGCCACCCATGTTCGACGCTCCGGCCAGCGATAGCGCCCAGACAACCGTGGCGGCAATCGCAACGCGCAAACCCTCGCTTCCACGCGGGTATTTCGCGTTTTGGGCGGGATTGACGTGCGTTGCGGGGCTGTATCTGACCCAGGTCAGCCTCACGGTCCTCGATATGCCTAGGATTGTGGCGGGCGGTACCGCGACGCCGGTGGCCGATCCGGGCGCTGCGCTCCAGGCCGAGCTTGCGATGGTGCGGCACAATTTGAGCGATTTCCAACGTGATGTGGGCCAGGTCCGGGCGGATCTTGAAACGCGCAACCAAGATGCGAGCGTTATTGCCAGCCTGTCGGCGATCGAAGAGCGGATGGCAATGACGACGGGGCTTGCACTGGTCAAGAGTGCTCCACCGCCGGTTAGCGTGGCGTCGGCGCCAGTTACGGCTGCGCCCGTCGCGACTGCTCCTGTTGCTGCGGCGCCGGTTGAACCGCGCATGATCAGCTTTGCGCCGCCAGCGCTCGACAAGCTCGCGGCCCCGATTGAGACCGGCAGCATTCCGGCGGCGGCAGGAATCGCGGCTAAGATGAGTGGGCAATTGCCCAAGGCAGGGGCGGCGCAGGGTCCCGCGGTTCCCGGTATTGCTCATCCAGCAGTTTCGGCGGCAGCGAATGCGGTTGCAGCGGTTACGCCACCGCTTTCTCCTGTAGCGTCACCGGTCACTCCAATTGGGTTTGGCCCAGCGGTAGTGAAGCCTGAGGCGAAGCCGTTCGCGGTTCAGCTGTCGTCGGGATCTTCACTCGATGATATCCGTTATAACTGGTCGATCCTGTCGACGCAGCACGCCGATACGCTGGCAAAGTTATCGCCGCGATTTACGTCGACGGGCACGCAGGCCGCCGGACAGACGTATGATCTGATCGCAGGACCGGTAAAGACGGCAGCGGATGCCAAGAAAATCTGCAAGACGCTGGCGACGCGCGGCATGGATTGCAAGGTTGCGCCGTATGAGGGCGAAGCTTTTTGAGCCTCAGTGGACTTGACGTTAGGCTCGTCCCGGACGACACCTGAAGGCGATTATTGGTGCCCTGCAAGAACTGTCACAATCAGTTCGTAACATACCTTGACGAACAGCCGGTCCGGGACTTCCGTGGTGGCTGCTTTAGGGTGTGTGGAGGGCCTCTCGCCCTTCAAGGAAGCGTCATATGAAGATCAACGGCCGCCATCATCGTACGATCCGGTTGCGGCCCGATACCTGGTCGGTCGAAATTATTGATCAGACGCTGCTGCCGTTCCGATTTGAGATGCTTGCTCTGTCGAGCATGGAGCAGGCAGCCCATGCGATCCATGTCATGCAAGTTCGTGGCGCGCCGCTGATTGGGGCGACGGCGGCTTATGGCGTGGCGCTCGCGATGCGGGCCGATCCCTCGGACGCTTCACTTGATCATGCGATTGCGCATTTGGCCAAGCAGCGGCCGACGGCAATCAATCTGGCTTGGGCGCTCAACGAAATGGGCACGACGTTGCAGATGTTTGCACCGGCGCGACGGGCGGTGGCGGCGTATGCGCGGGCGGGTGAGATCTGCGATGAGGATGTCGAGAATTGCCGCCGGATCGGGGTGCATGGGCTCGGGTTGATCGAGGCCATTGCCGCGAAGAAAAAGCCGGGAGAGGCGGTCAATATTCTCACTCATTGCAATGCCGGGTGGCTGGCGTGTGTGGATTGGGGGACGGCGACCTCGCCGATCTATCAGGCGCACGACAACGGCATCAAGGTTCATGTGTGGGTCGACGAGACGCGGCCGCGCAATCAGGGTGCTTTCCTGACGGCGTTCGAGCTGGGCGCACATGGCGTGCCGCATACGATCATCTGCGATAATGCGGGGGGACATTACATGCAGCAGGGCGCGGTTGATCTCGTCATCGTGGGCACGGATAGGGTGACGCGCAACGGCGACGTTGCCAATAAGATCGGGACGTATCTCAAGGCGCTGGCGGCGCATGATACGGGCGTGCCGTTTTACGTGGCGCTGCCGTTTTCGACCATCGACTGGACTCTTGACGATGGGCTGAACATTCCTATCGAGGAGCGTTCGCCCAACGAAGTGTTGCGGATTCAGGGGCGACTGGGGAACGGCAACGTGGTCGTGAGCGAAATTGGTGCGCCGGGATCGCCTGCGGCCAATCCAGCATTCGATGTGACACCGGCGCGGCTGGTCACTGGGTTCATTACCGAGCGCGGGGTTTGCAGCGCAAATACGGCGGGGCTGGCGTCGTTGTATCCAGAACGGTCGCAGGCGGCTGCCAATAAGCAGTCGGCGTAGTCATGGCACAGGCGAAAGCTGCCGGAAGACGAGTGACCAAGCAGGCTGAGTTGGAGGCACGGCAGGCGGTGATTGCGACCGCGCTCTCGATGTCGCGGCTGAAGCTGTCGCCGGGGCGGTCGGGCAATGTGTCGATGCGGTTTGGCGAGGGGATGCTGATTACGCCGTCGGGCATGGCATATGACGAGATCGGGCCGGAAGACATTGCGTATATGGCGCATGACGGCAGCGTGCGGGTGGGGAGCGCGAAGCCATCGAGCGAGTGGCATTTTCATCTGGCGGCGTATGCGGCGCGGGCAGACCGGAGCGCGATCGTGCATACGCATTCGCTGAACGCGACGGGTCTGGCGTGCGCGCACCGGGGGATTCCAGCGTTTCATTATATGGTGGCAGCGGCCGGCGGGACGGACATTCCGCTGGTGGCGTATGCGACGTTTGGCACGCAGGAGCTGGCAGTATTGGTGGCTGCGGGTTTGGCTGAGCGGGATGCGTGTCTGCTGGCCAATCATGGGGTGGTGGCGCTAGGCGTGAATTTGGCGGCGGCGCTGGAGCTTGCGGGCGAGGTCGAGATTTTGGCCGAGCAGTATTTGAAGGTGTTGTCGGTTGGGCCCGCGCATGTCTTGAGCGACGCCGAGATGGCCGTCGTGCTTGAGAAGTTTAAGTCTTACGGTCAGAAGGCGCAGGGGTAGGGGTGACGAGTGGGAGGCCTTTGCAGTCTGTTTTTCCGATTTGACGCGGACAAGGGTCTTTCCGGTTTTGATTGAATCGTGAAAAGGACCCTAGCTCTTTGTTTTGTCGTGCTTTTTTGCCTGAAATCCGTTCACACGCCTGCCCTCGCGGGGGCATGCTTTTCCACAAAAGCACTTTGACGCGCGGCGTCAGCTGATCACCATTGGTCCCGAGCCGGGGAGACGGGAGATCAGGTCGGGGCCTGCCAGTTTTGAGGGGGTGTAGAAGCCGCCTTGGATTTCGTTGGATCTGATGTGTTCGACGATGGCGAGCGCGCCGGTGACGGTGAGGGCGTAACCGTTAGCGGTTTTGATGCGGGCAGTCTTGGTGTCGCCGCGAGCGTTGGTTGCTTCGCCCCAGACGTAGGTTTCGGCGGCTTGCCTTGTGGTTTCGCTGGGGCCTTGGACGGTTTTTTCGATGCGGCGCTTGAGCAGCGTTTGGACTGGGCGCAGCCTCAGCAGCCAGCGCAGCCAGTTGGCACGTTTGGCGTTGGCGATCATGCGGGGCGAGCCCGGAATATAGCATTCGATGTTGGGGATTTGTGTCGTGGCGAAGGCCGTCGAGACGTCGCCCCAAGGGATAGTCATCGCAAGTTTTTCACCGTCGCCGAAGTTGATGCGGCGCGTTTTGTAAGCGAGCGGCACTGATTTGATCTGGCCGTTGATGCGGACCTTACCGCCCAAGCCCAGACCTTCGATAGAGGTTTTGGCGGTGCCGGGGGAGAAGCCCGAGCGGCTGTCGAAGCCGAGCGCCAGGTGGGTTGCGTCGGGGAGGGCTTCCTTGAGGCGGGCGGCGATGCAGTCGGTCGGGATCACGTCGAAGCCGACGCCGGGGCAGATGATGATGCCGGCGGCGCGGGCTGATTTGTCGAGGGATCGGGCGTGCTCGAAGACATCGATTTCGCCGGTGATGTCGAGATAGTGGGCGCGCTGTTTGAGGCAGGCGGCCATCATGGGGGCAGCTGTCGACGAGAACGGGCCGGCACAGTGGAGGACGAGGCCCATGCCGTCGATGCCGTGCTGAATAGAGGCTTGGTCGTCGAGGGCGAAGGCTTTGAAGGGGAGGCCGAGGGTTGCGGCGAGGGGTTCCAGTTTGGCGATCGAGCGTCCAGCCAGGGTTGGTTTCATTCCCAGGCGGGCCGCTTCACGGGCGATCAGTTCGCCGGTGTAGCCATTTGCGCCGTAGATCATCCAGGGGGTGGGCATGGGGGGTGCTCTGATTTTTCGCCGTTGCAACCGGTGGATGGAGCGATTGTGGCGGATTTACCGGCTGACCGAAAGGGGAGACGTCGCGCCGTCTGTCCAAACGGTCGATCATGCAGCAACGCCGAAATGGCGGCAAGTTTGATTGAGGGGCTTGCGCTTGACGCGGGGCGGGTGGAACATTGGGGGCGTGCACTCCAAACGGGCGCGGGGTGGCGGCAGTGAAGACTTGTGCGTCCTGCTCTAGAGCGCGATTGGAAGACGGGCTCTAGATCTTTCTCTTGGAGCGGTTTTTTTTCGGCGATCCGCTCACACTTCGCCTAGACCGCTCTAACCGCTTTGGAGGAAAACATGGGGTCGTCAGAAGGTCATAATGGCCGCGGCAGCTCCGCCAGATGCATTGCTCTGGTGGGGCCGTATCTCTCCGGCAAGACAACGCTACTCGAAGCCGTTCTGGCGCGTACCGGAACCATCAAGCGGCAAGGCAGCGTGGTCGAAAAATCGAGCGTGGGCGATAGCTCGCCGGAGGCGCGCGACCACGGAATGAGCGTCGAGCTGACGGTGGCCGACGTTTCCTATCTTGGCGACAACTTCACGTTCGTCGATTGCCCGGGCTCGATCGAATTTGCGCAGGAGACGGCGACGGCGCTAGCTGCGTGCGATGCTGCGGTCATCGTGTGCGAGCCGGACACGCGGCGGCTACCGGCTTTGCATGCGATCTTCAAGGTACTGGAAGATCAAGGCATTCCGCACTTCTTGTTTTTGAACAAAATCGATCAGGCGACGACGCGGGTTCGCGATGTAGTGGCGATGTTACAGCCAGCGAGTGCACGGCCGCTGGTGCTGCGGCAGATCCCGATCTGGGAAAAGGGCGTTGCGTCGGGGTTTGTCGATCTAGCGCTGGAGCGGGGGTTTATTTACCGGCCCAACGCGCCTTCGGAGGTGATCGATATTCCAGCGGCGGTATTGGAGCGCGAGAAAGAAGCGCGGTTCCAAATGCTGGAAAAGCTTGCCGACTATGACGAAGCGTTGATGGAGCAGTTGCTGTCGGATCAGACGCCGGCACGCGATGTGGTGTTCACCGACTTGGCCAAGGAGTTCCGCGACGGGCTGATCTGCCCGGTTCTGCTGGGGTCTGCCCACAACGGTAATGGAGTTGGACGCTTGCTCAAGGCTTTGCGCCATGAGGTGGCAGGCGTTGACGAGGCGGCGCACCGGCTCGGGATCGCCGATGGGGGTCCAGACAAAAACCGGGGGTCGGCGTATGTGTTCAAGACGATGCATACGCCGCATGGCGGGAAGCTTTCGCTGGCGCGGATATTGACCGGGACGTTTGCGGACGGCGGCTCGGTGCATGGCTCTCATGGCGAGGAGCGGATCGGCGGGCTGTCTTCGATGCTGGGAAGCGAAACGCGGCGGCGAACTTCGGCAACGGCTGGAGATACGGTGGCGTTCGGGCGGCTTGACCATGTCAAGACAGGCGATACGGTTCGCGCGGAAAAGGGGCGGACTGGGGCCGTCGAGGTGCCGGTGCGGCCCGAGCCTGTGTGTGGCACCGCCATCGTATTGAAGGACCGGTCGGACGAGGTGAAGCTTTCAACCGCGCTTACCAAGTTGTGCGAAGAAGACCCGTCGATCAAAGTGCAGCAGGACCCAGAAACGCATCAGACGCAGTTGATGGGGCATGGCGAAATGCATCTGCGAGTGACGCTGGAACGGCTCAGCCGCAAGTATGGTTTGGCGATCGAGCGGCAGCCGTTGCGGGTGCCATACCGGGAAACAATCCGGGCTTCGACCACGGTGCGGGGGCGGCACAAAAAGCAATCGGGCGGGCATGGTCAGTTCGGGGATGTGGTGGTCACCATCGAGCCGTTGGCGCGCGGCGAGGGCTTCGTGTTCCACGACAAAATCGTCGGTGGCGTGGTGCCCAAACAGTTCGTTTCAGCCGTCGAGATCGGGGTGCGGGATTTCCTGCAGAAGGGGCCGCTCGGCTGTGTTGTAGTGGATGTGGCCGTAACGCTGATCGATGGCAGTACGCATAGCGTCGACTCGTCGGATATGGCGTTCCGGCAGGCCGGGCGGATCGCGATGGCAGATGGGATGGCGAAGTGTCAACCGGTGCTGCTTGAGCCCATCATGGCCATCGAGATCTCGGTACCCAACGATGCGACGCCGCGCGTGAACAGCATGATCTCGCAGCGGCGGGGGCAGATCGTCGGGTTCGATGGACGTCCGGGCTGGCCGGGATGGGACGTCGTGGAAGCGCGGATTCCAGCGTCCGAGATGGACGATCTCATCGTGGAATTGCGGTCGGCGACGTCAGGGGTGGGAACATTCGTGGCGCGGCTTCATCACTACGCCGAGTTGACCGGGCGGCACGCGGAGAAGGCGTTGGCGGCGCGGGAGGCGGCGACGAGCGGGTAGACTGCTAGGGTCCTTCCGGTTTTGATTGAATCGCGCAAGGACCCTGGTTCTGTGTTTTGTCGTGGTTCTTTTCCGCAAAACCGCTCACACCTCAGCCTTCGCGGGGGCATGCTTTGTCCTGATTACCCAGCGGCGTCCGCCAGCCGCCAATAATTCGTTCGGGGACCTCAAGCTCTGGGGGCCGGTTTTCATCAGACGCTGGACCGCATGCGCTCAATGCTGGTCCAGCAGATGATGTGCTGAAGCCTGACCTCAGGCACGAGACCTTACTTCGCCGCAGATTGAGCAATTTTTTCGAGAAGGCGGTTGATCTCTTCAAGTGCCCTCTTGCCGGGTCCTTCGACCACAACCTTGCGGTAGCCTACGACAACTTCCTTTTGCGTTGTCGCGCGCTGATAGACAAACACGACGTAGGGACATTGCGACATGTTCGAGGGGTCGGCCTCCATCATCGCCCGCGATAGTTTCGACGAGCAAAATGTGAAAAAATCAGCATGCTGGTAGATGGGCTGGTTGGAACCGACATCGACACCTGTGCGTTTGAGCATCCCGTTGATATCGCCCTTGTAGTCGATCTTCAGACCCTCGGCGATAATGGCATTCTCCAGGTCGAGTTTGACGTCCTCGTATGTCGCGCCTTTCCGCGTGAATTGGGTCGCATCAGCGGCCCGAGCGGGCGGTAAAAGAATGCCGGGGAGTGTCGATAGAAGGGCGGCGGTAACAACGGCAGTAACATGGCTACGCAGCGGGTTCATGGCATCTCTCTCTTTGTTTGTGGTCGTTAGTTCTTTGGCCAACGATGGGCGTTTGAGGCCCGGGTCCACATGCAATGCATCCGTCTTGGTCGTAATGCTTATGACCGCAGTTTTCCAGCACGGCCATTTTTAGAGTTTGCGATAGAAAGCGATGCCGCTCAACACCCGATCCAATACGGTTGGCGCGCTAATTTGCCTACACCATCCCTCCAATACAAATTCAACGGCCATGGCAACTTGCATTGTTCATCCGGTCTGAAATCGTGCGCGTGCAACCCCGTTTGCAAGCAGTGTTCCCAAGTTCAAGTGCACTGCCCGTCCCTTGTCCCCCGCCCCGTTACCCGCCGATCATGGGATTCACATTCGAATGTTTAGGTACAAGCTAGACCAATCGTATCCTGTGGATTAGATGCATCGCGGGAAGGTACCAAGGTGATGCGTCACGCAGTCAGACCCTTCTGAACAAGCGTATTCCCAAGGGGTGGCAAGGCTGGAGGGTGAGATGAGTGCACTAAAGGACCTAATTCAAAGCGATCCTGGAGTTTGGCTCGCGCTTGGTGGCCTCGCCATCGGAACGATTTTTGGCTACATCGTCTTCCGGACCAATTTCTGCACTATGGGGTCGATCTCCGACATTTTGTCGTTTGGAGATTATCGCCGCTTTCGCTCGTGGGTGCTGGCTGCCGCACTGACGCTCGTGGGTGCCCAGTTGCTCAATTGGGCGGGGGTCGTTCCGCTCGCAAAATCGATGTATCTGAGCCCCAATTTAAACTGGTTTGGCAACATCACGGGCGGGTTGCTTTTTGGGTTTGGGATGGTTTTTGCCGGTGGGTGCGCCAGTCGCAATCTCACGCGCGTCGGTGCGGGCGATCTGCGCTCCTTGATGACGCTTATTGTTATGGGGATGTTTGCCTACATGAGCGTTGGGGGTATCATCGGTCCGCTGCGCAACTGGTTTGACCAGATGACCAGCGTCAACCTAAGCGGCCTCGAAGTTTCAACTCAGAGCATCGGCGAGTTAGTCGGCGTCGTCTCGAAGCTTGGGCCAGCAAGCGGCAACCTTCTCATGACGGTCATCATCGCGGGGGCAGCGATCATATTTTGCTTCAAGGACCAGAGCTTTCGAAACTCCCCCGTCCATATTCTAGCCGGCACCGGCATCGCACTGTGTGCAATTGCTGGCTGGATGTTGACTGGCTTGGCGTATGACGACTTGGGTGACAAGCCCATGACGCCAATCTCCCTTACGTATGTTCGACCGACAGCAGACTCGCTCGAATGGCTGCAGCGTTTTACGGCAGCGATGGTTCCAACCTTTGGCGTCGCATCCGTGTTTGGAGCTATTTTGGGTGCATTCATCGCCGCCAAGTCGATGGGACGCTTCAAGTTTACGACGTTTTCCGATGTCGCCGATACCAAGCGGGCCCTTTTTGGAGCAGCCCTCATGGGGATCGGCGGCGTGATGGCGCTTGGATGCACAGTTGGTCAAGCCATAACCGGAGTTTCCACCTTGGCGATAGGTTCGTTCCTGACGTTTGCTGCAATTGTTGCTGGTGGCGTGCTTGGTATGAAAAAGTTGGAATCGATTCTCATTGACGAGGCCTGATGCCGGCTGCCGGGTGCGTGATGCCGTCGTCGTCCCGCATACTTTCCGCGCGCACTGAAAATGCAGCGGTTCTGAACGATGCAATGCTTTATGACCTGAAACAACACACTGGAGTGAAGATACGATGGCTGACAAAACACTCGATGCAAAAGGTGCAAATTGCCCGACTCCGATTCTCAAGGCCAAGAATGCCATCGTCGAGGTACCGGTTGGCGGCACGCTAGAGGTGCTGGCAACCGATCCAGGATCTGTTGCTGACTTCCAGGCGTTCTGCCACACCACGGGAAACACGCTTATCGAGCAGTCCGAAGTTAGCGGGGTCTATCGCTTCCTTATCCGGCGCGTTGGTTGAACCGTCTGCGCGCGTCCTTCCCACGAATCCCGCGCGCCGATACCAACCTGCAGAAGTATCGACTCTTCACCGAGGTCGTTGAGGTTAGTTGCCGCAGCAGCATTTTGGCCATCATGATCGCCTGTGTCTGCGGACTGCCGCCCGCGTACCCATACTCGCTCGGGCCGTCGATGAAGCCGAGCGGATCGGGCCGGGTGTATCGGCTGGCGCACCTTGGGTCAGTGATAGTGCGAGGCTTCCGGAACTACTTTGCCTATGGGCAGTTCATCACATTCATCCGTTGTGTAGAGGAAATGTCATGGTACAGGATTTCTCAAGGCGAAGCGTGGTCGCAGGACTGTCGTTGATCGCTCCGGTTACAGTTCTGGCGAGTGCGCATAAAGTCCAAGCGCAGGTGAAGCAAACAGGATCCGAAAAAAGTCTGTACGAGCGCCTAGGCGGTGTCTTCGCCATCGCCGCAGTTGTGGATCATTTCAGCGATGCCGTCGTAAAGAACCCCATCGTCGGCCAACAATCGAAGAACCCGCAGCTCCAGGCATGGCACACCAAGAACCTCGGAAGATTGCCCGGCCTCAAATTCATGCGAACGCTGTGGGTTTGCAACGCTTCGGGCGGTCCCCAGCAATACATGGGTACCAAGCCTGGCACGACGCCGCTCGGCCTTGAGGAAGCCCACCGTGACCTCCGGATCTCTCCCGCAGAATTCGATGAAGTCGCAGCGGAACTCGGTCGGACCCTGGACTTTGTCAAGGTCCCAAATCGCGAAAAGGCCGAAGTACTTGCGGCCTTCGCCGCTCACAAAGGTGAGGTCACCGCCGGTTACAAGTCACGATGAATGGTATGCTCGCGCGGACGGCTGTCTTCAGCCTGGGTTTTTGATTGAATCGCGCATGGTCCTTAGTTCAGCATGGTCCTTAGTTCATTGTTTTTGTCGTCCTTATTTGCCGCAAAACCGCTCGCACCCCGCCTGCGCGGGGGCATGCTTTTGCCGAAAGCACCTTAGCACCGAGCCTATACGCATTGGACTGACGTGAGTTCTGCTCTGGAATGGTTATCCGGTTGGGTCGGCTGATGGTTATCTCATTTCCGCCGAGTGGTATTTCACAGCAATTCACCTTGACCAAAATCTAGCTCGGCTCTTGCAATCGAGCGTTTCCTATCGTGGAGCAGCGGCATTTGCCCGTCCTGTTCTGGCTCGTCCAAATTGCACTTGGGGCGTTGCTCCCGCTGTCGCTCGTACTCCTGACGTCGACTCGAACTGCAACGATACTTGCTTCGATTTGGTGTCGTTGGGATGGTTCGCGCATCTCTACGTCATCGTCATCGGTGGCCCGTCCTTTCCACTTTTGCTGTTTCCCGGATATGAAGTTTCCAAGACCTTCCGTGACGGTAGAGTTTCAGCTATTAGCCATGGGGTCTGTGGATTTGGCATCGATGGCCGCCACGATGGGATCATCGTGGATAAAGTGCTGGCGTCGTTCAGCCATCAGCGCAGCATGGCTGCGAACCAAGAGGCGGAGCAATTCACCGGATTCGTCAGGCGGTGCACAAAAATCGCGAACGCCGACCCGAACGGCGCGCGCCATCACATCGGCGTCGGTTGGGCAATTGTCTTGATCGCATCGTTATTCAAAAGAGGCCAGACATGACGCCAATCAAGACGAGATTTGAGGCGGCGCTGGAGGCTATCGATCTGGCCAATGCGAGCGATCCTCGGACCATCGAAGTTGCCGGGCAACGCCGACCTTACGAAATTGTCTATGCCGAACGCATGACAGCGCGGCTTGCAGCCATGTATCCCGATGCGTCCGAAATCCTGCAGCTTGCCGCCCGCGCCCAGCATTTGCGCCGCTTCGATATTGCACGCTCCAACTACGCGGAGGGACGCAGTGGCTATCATGACTGGCGTCGCGCTTGCCGGGAACACCATGCCAAGCTCCTGGGTGAGATCCTCTTGGCCAAAGGTTACGGCCACGACGAAGTCGCACATGCAGGCATGCTGATCCGAAAAGAGCAGCTCAAGAAGCATCGCGAATCCCAAGCGCTGGAAAACGTGGTCGATGTCGTCTTTGTCGAACACTATTTCGAGTCCTTCCTGGCCAAGTACAGCGCTTTCGACGAAGCCAAGATGATCGACATCGTTGCCAAGACGCTTCGCAAGATGTCGCCAAAAGGACATGCCGCAGCCCTTGGATTGGACCTTCCACACAGTACGCGCCGTCTCATCCTGGCCGCCGCCACGCGCGACGCCGATGCACTTGCTAAGCTTGCCGCAGCGGCAATCGATTGAGGCTACCGAACCCAACCCTACGACTGCAGGACCCAGTCGCGGCTTTCAGCTCAGCCTACGAACGAATGGGACGACCAGTCAAAAGCAACGTGCCGCACGAGTGTGACCAAAAATCAGGTGTTCGACCGGCTCCGCGGTATCAAAGGCCCTGACGGCTCACAAACCGTCTCGGATCTTGGTCTGGTCTGTGGACGTCATCATCAAGGACGGCTGGATATATTTCTCGATTAGCGTGCCAACCGACCGGGCGGAAGCCCTTGAGCCGCTGCGCCAAGCGGCCGAAGCCGGGGTTGCGAGGGACCATAGATGTCCGCGTCCAGGCTTGGCCGGAGAATTTGCGACAACGACCCCGCCTCCCAGCGGCTCAAAACGTCTAAAAATTTCTGCATTCTCCGGTCCTGGTGCCACAGTGCCGGGTTCATCTCATGCCCCCATTTGTAAGGACTACGGATTACCGGTCCTCTCGTGCGCTACCTAAATCGGACAACTCGTGTGCTACTGACAATTTTGACACCTTCAGTGTCCAACTGTTGTCGTAGTTGATATGCTATTTCTTTTTTACGGCAATAATCTTTGGAGGGGCCATGATCCGCTTGCTGGTCTTAAGTCTCGTCGCCATCTTGGGGCTCGTGTCCACAAGCGCTCGAGCGCAAACCTCCACCACGGGCTGGATCAAAGTCGCAACCCTCACCCTCGACCCGCGCAGCAGTGGCACCAGAACAATCGACCTTCCCGACCTGGCGTTCCGCGAACTTCGCTTCACCGCCGACAAACCGGTGACGATCAGCGCAGTTAAAACCTCATCTGGTGGTGCCTTCCGCGCCAGCGGTGGCGGCTATGTTGCCCGCCCAGGAACCCCCTCCGCCTCGTTTCACGTCACCAAAGACCCAGCTGGCCTCAAACAGGTCGAGATTACCTGGAACGCCGACACATCGGCGACCGGCACCGTAAAACTCGAAGTCTGGGCCTTGACCGGTCAGGCAATCAATCAGTCCCACGCCGAAAAGGAAGCTAAAGAGTCCGCCGCGGCGCAGGCTTCAGCGGCGGAGGCGCGCAGAGCCGCCGCAGAGGGTGGCCAACGGAATAAATCGGCCACGAGCGGCAGTGCAATTGGCAGTTCGCGCGATGGAACGAGTTCCGCTCCCTTTCCCTCGCCGCCATCTCCTCCTATGCCCGCAACTCGGGCCGCTCCGTCATCGCGCGGCGGCGGTTCTGGTCCGCCATCCCCAACCATCGGCGCGCCTCCTCCTCCTCCTCCTCCTCCTTCACCAACGACCGAACAGCCCCCGCGTCCCAAAACGCGAGCGATTATTGTTGAAAAGCCATCGCCGCCTCCGCCACCACCGGTCGCACCTTCTCCGTCCGAACCATCGAGCAGCGCTGGAAAGCCTGCAGACAAAACCGCTCTCCCCCCCGTCGTCAACTCAGCCGACGCAAAGCCCAACGTCTGCGTCGACGCCAACATTTGCACCATCGTCGACGTCTTCTTCGGCACCGACCGCAAACAGGCCGAAAGCCCTGCCCGCATCAGCTTTGGCGGTGAACGGTCCGGCAAGCTCCAACTCGGCCACGCCTTCGTCACTGTGCCCAAGGCGCAGCGCGCCAAGGGTGCAATTCCCCTCCCCTCGCTGTGGGACAAATGGGTTCGCGGCGTGCCCCCGGAAGGCGACCCCGCCCGCCATTTCACTATTCCGAAAGACGGTGTGACCGTTTACTCAACCGAAGCCGAATTCCTGGGCGCTGCCAAAAAACACATCGCCAATGCGGGCGACTTCAAGGATCACGCCTTCATCTTCGTCCACGGCTTCTACGTGACATTCGACAATGCTCTCTATCGCACGGCGCAGATCTCCTACGACCTGTCGCCCGATGGCAAGCCGTTCGGCACGGCCTTTATGTATTCCTGGCCCTCCGCCGGCGACGCAACGTCATACCTATACGATCAAGACAGCGCGAACTTCGCCTCCCTCCATCTGCAGAGCTTCATCAAAACCGTCGTCGACAAGACCGGCGTGAAGAACGTCCATATCATCGCCCACTCCATGGGCAACGTCGCGCTGATCGGCGCGCTCCAGGAACTGGCCCGCACCGAATCCAAAACCAAGATTAACCAGATCATTCTCGCCGCACCCGATGTCGACAAACAACAGTTCGAAACCATCATCCAAAGCGTCGAAAAGGTTGCCAAAGGCATCACCTTGTACGCCTCGCAAGGCGACAACGCGCTGGCTCTGGCCCGCAAAGCCCGTCGCGGATTGCCCCGCGCGGGCGAAACCCGGTTGCCGCCCGGCCCCGCCGTCGTGACAGGTATCGACACCATCGACGTCTCGGCGATCAACACCGACGTTTGGAGCTGGGGCCACGACACCTACGCCGACAGCAAGGAACTCCTTGCCGACATCGGCACCATTTTCACTAAAGGCGATCCCCCCGCCAAACGCAGCCCGAAGCTCCGATTCGGCGACCTGAAATACTGGATCTACGGCAAATGACTCAACGCTCTCCCCGCCCAACACGAGGACAGCGAGAGGGGCGGCACCCAAGACTTGAGTGGCGGCTTCGACTTCACGCGTACCGTCAGGGAGCGATGCGACCCGGCGCAAACGCCGCCCCGGCCGGAGCGCGGCTAGCGCGAGACGGGCGGCACGCAAGATTTGAGTGGCGGCTTTGACTTCACGCGAAGCGTCAGGGAGCGACGCGACCCGGCGCAAGCGCCGCCCCGGCCGGAGCGCGGCTAGCGCGTGAGGCCATAACGACTCGTTCAATTCCACACCATTGACCGCGCGTGCGTCCTCTGATCTACCCTCTTTCCAATGGAACAAATCGCCCAGGCACCTGTGGCAGGTCGTCGGTCGGGCTCGCGTAAGCTGGCCATGAGTCTGCCGAATATCCTGACGTATGGCCGCATCGCTGCGGTGCCAGCGGTGGTTGCGGTCCTGTTTTTCCTGCAAGGCGATAACGCCCACTGGATCGCCTTCGGCCTTTTCTGCGCCGCTGGCTTCACCGATTGGTTGGATGGCTACCTCGCCCGCGTCTGGGAACAGCAATCGACCCTCGGCCGCATGCTTGACCCGATTGCCGATAAGCTGCTCGTTGGCGCCGTACTGATGATGCTCGTCTACGACCGCACCATCGATGGTCTCGCCATTTTCGCAGCCGTCATCATCCTGTCGCGCGAGATCTTGGTCTCTGGCCTGCGCGAATTTCTCGCCGAACTGAATGTGAAGATCCTTGTCAGCCGCTTGGCGAAATGGAAAACCGCCCTCCAGATGATTGCGCTGGGGGCACTCCTGGCTGGTCCCGCTGCCGAACGCGCCCTGCAAATACCCGGGATCGTGACGGCGGGCATCGTCCTACTGTGGATCGCCGCAATCCTCACGATCTGGACCGGCTACGACTACATCAAAGCTGGCATTACCCGCGCCATCGAGGACTGAGTCATGAAAGTCACCCTGCTTTACTTCGCCTGGGTGCGCGAAAAAATCGGCCGCGCCCGCGAAGAAGTCGAGCTTCCTGCAACTCTCAAAACAGTTGCTGACCTGATCGCTTGGCTGCGCGCCCGCGGCCCCAAGTACGACAACGCTTTCGCCCGCCCGGAAGTGATCCGCTCCGCCATCAACCAAACCCACGTGAAGCAATCCGCCCCTTTGACCGGCGCCCGCGAAATCGCCTTCTTCCCCCCCGTCACAGGAGGCTAGTGATGGCTATCCTGGCCATGCCCCACCACTTGTCATGTGTGGACCGCAGCACCCTTGTGGTGCGGTGCAGACACGGGACCCAGAGGCCAAAAGCACATTAACCAGCGGGAACACTCATGACCGTCCGCGTCCAAACCGCCCCATTCGATCTCTCCGCCGAAGTCGCAAACCTGACCGGCGGCCGTACCGATATCGGCGCGATCGTCACCTTCACCGGCACGGTTCGCGACACTTCTCACGGCCAGAAACTCGCTTCAATGACGCTGGAGCACTACCCCGGTATGACGGAAGCCGAACTGACCCGCGTCGAGGCCGATGCCAACGTCCGCTGGCCGCTTCAGGCGAGCCTCATCATCCACCGCGTCGGCACTCTGCTCCCCGGCGAAGGCATAGTCCTGGTCGTCACCGCGTCGCCCCACCGCCAGGCAGCCTTCGACGCCGCCAGCTTCCTCATGGACTACCTCAAGACCCGCGCACCCTTCTGGAAAAAAGAATTAGCCCTCGACGGCTCCGGCGACTGGGTCGACGCCCGCGAATCCGATGACGTAGCCCTCGCCCGCTGGGAAACTTCCACCAGCACCTAACTACCCTCCTGTCGTCATCCCGGCGAAGGCCGGGACCCAAGCAACCATCATCCTGGCTGCAAATTCGCTCCGGGCACGGTCCGCGTTTCTTGGCACTGCAAAACCTCTTGACGAATAATCAACCATCCCCCGGCATTATCTTAACCTTGCCTAAGGCTGAGCGAAAATCCGCCATCATCCTTGGGCATACCCAGTAAGCCTGCGTTTTTGCGGGCCGTTTTGCGTAACGGGGAAACGACCAGATGATCTCAAACTGGCTTCGGCCGACAGGCCATGCCTGCGTGACGGCGACGGTGCTCGCTTTTGCTGTATCAACGTCAGTCTACGCTCAAACTCCTCCACCGCCTGCCGCTCCCGAGCATGCGCCCCACAACGATCCCACGCGCACCCGTTTCGTCATTGGCCTTGAAAAATCGGTTCAATTCCAGGTTTTCTCGCTATCAAATCCCAACCGCGTCGTGGTCGAATTGCCCGACGTGAAGGTCTCCCTCCCAACGCTTGCCGGTGATAAACCCGTCGGTCTGGTGAAATCGTTCCGTGGCGGCACCGCCTCTGCCGACAAGATGCGTGTCGTCATCGACGTCACCGAACCCG
Organism: Hyphomicrobiaceae bacterium; assembly: GCA_031417455.1. Taxonomy (GTDB): domain Bacteria; phylum Pseudomonadota; class Alphaproteobacteria; order Rhizobiales; family Hyphomicrobiaceae; genus JANXVY01. Next base: position 25,994 of record JANOVN010000324.1, read on the forward strand.
TCATCGTCGCCAAGTCCGAAGTCGAAAAAGGCAAAGACGGCAAGAGCCCGCGCCTCGCCATCGAAATCGTCACCGTTGCCTCGCTCGAAAAGGCCAAGAACGGCAAGAAGCAAACGCCTCCCTTCGCGCTGGGCGCCATGGGCATGCAGCCGCCCTCGCCGATGCCGGCGATGAGCCCCAAGAAGAAGGCCGAACGCGCCTATAAGCCGACCATCGTCATCGACCCCGGCCACGGCGGCCAGGACTCGGGCGCCACGAAGCATGGCGCGGTCGAAAAAGAGGTGGTTCTCGCGTTCTCCAAAACCCTGCGCGACAAGCTCGTCGCCACGGGCCGCTACAAAGTCGTCATGACCCGTGACAACGACACCTTCGTCGACTTAGACGAGCGCCGCGCCATCGGCGAACGCGCCAACGCCGCCCTGTTTATCGCCGTGCACGCCGACTATGCCCAGTCCAAAGCCCGTGGTGCGACCATCTTCTCCCTGCGCGACGGGGTCGCCGACGACCTGAAGCGCTCGGCCAAAGGCGACCTCGCCAAGCGCGTCATGACCAATCCTCTCGTCAATCAAGCCAAGACCAACGAAGGCGACATGCAGGCCGTAAAAGGCATCCTGGAAGATCTCGCCAAGCAAGAAGTTGATGCCAACAAGGACCGCAGCAAGCTGTTCGCGGGTGCCGTCATCGAAAACATGTCGGACAAGACCGACATGCGCGCCTCTCCCGACCAGCAGGCCGCCTTCCGCGTCTT
>JANOVN010000325.1:0-6178 GCA_031417455.1 Hyphomicrobiaceae bacterium
GACCCGATACTGCCGCACTTCGCCGCCGATCGGGATCACCTGGGACACGCCGGGGATCGTCAGCAAACGAGGCCGCACCACCCAATCGGCCAGTTCCCGAACTTCCATGGAGGGCACTGTCTCACTCGACATTGCAAGCAGCATGATCTCGCCCATGATCGACGAGATCGGTGCCATCTGCGGCACGACGCGCGCTGGCAATTGCGCCATCACCGATCCGAGGCGTTCGGAGACCTGCTGGCGGTTGCGGAAAATCTCCGTGCCCCAATCGAATTCGATATAGATGATCGACAGACCAACGCCCGAAACCGAGCGAACCCGTGTCACGCCGGGCAGGCCGTTCATTGCCGTCTCGAGTGGAAACGTGACGAGCTGCTCGACTTCCTCAGGTGCCAGACCATCTGCTTCCGTCAGCAATGTGACCGTAGGCTTGTTCAGATCGGGGAAAACATCGACGGGAAGACGGCCCACTGTCAGGCTACCGTAAATGACAAGGCCAAGAGCCACCGCGAGAACGAACAAGCGGTTACGCAGGCTGCCGGAGACAAGGATATTAAACATGGGAGCCCCGTCAGCGGATCTGGTTCAGGAGCGTCGCGCCTTCGATGACGGCACGCTCGTTGGCTTTGAGCCCGCCCTCGACAACCACACGCTCACCGTCCAGCGGCTGTAGCTTGACGACATTGGGCTTGAAGCGTTCGGCGGCGACATGCGTCCAGATGATTGAAACGCCGTTGGCGCCGCGCACAACGGCTGCCTGTGGTAAGATCATCCCGTCGCGCTTCGATGCTGTCTTCAAAATCACTGTCATTGGTCGCCCGATAGCAAGGCTCTCGGTAGGCGCTTGGATGCTGAAGTTTACCGGCGTACCCTGTTGCCGGAGGGTCAGCGAGCGACCGACGAATTTGAGCTTGAACGTCTCGCCTGTTGTTGTAACGGCGCTGGCTTCGACGATGTCGCTTACGATACGCGGATCGAAAGCAATCGCCTCCACCCAGAGCTTAGCTGGATCGACGATCTCAAAGATTGCATCGCGCGCACTCGCCAATTGCCCAGGCACCGCTGCTGACATCGACACGACGCCAGTGATTGGGGCTATCAGCGGTTGAGGCTCGCCTTGAGATGACCGGACACTGGCGCGGCGCTTACGCAACCCATCCAGCGTGGTGCGCGTATCGTCGATGTCTTTTTGCGGGATAGTGCCGGGGATGCGGGAAATACGCGACAGTTTTTGCTCGGCCAACAGGATCTGCGTGTCGAGTTCGCCGATGGTGCCGGCGTACGAATTCTGATCTGCGGTTGGAATGATTGGCAACACCAGCGCGAGCGTCTGGCCCTTTACAACCCGCTGCCCGACGTGCGGAAGCCCAGCCTCAAGCGTTTCGATACGCCCATCGACTGGAGACTGGACGCGACCAAACCCATTCGGATCCGCGATCACTTGCCCGGATAGTTGTACCGTTTTGGCTGCACTCGACTCTCCCGCAAGCACGGTTCGAATTGTCAGCAGGTGTTGCGTTTCCTTGGGGACAAACAACGACCCATCAGGCAAGCGCTGTGGGAGATCGGCGGTGATGGTCAGCTGGGTCTTGGCTGGCACTTTAGCTTCGTCGGCGGTACCATCCCCAGGATTTGCAACAGCGACTACAATTGCTAGCGCCAGAGCGGACCCGGCGCGGCTGATTTTTGCCACCGGCTTCACGGCGACCGGAGTTAGCTTTGCCTGATCGGTTGACACGCCGTCAGGCGATAGGGCGTCGCTTATTTTTCGGTCTTTTCCCATGCGAAACATCAAGATACTCAACACGCCGAACATGAATCCAACACCACCAGTGATCATCGTCGAACGATTTTCGAGCAGTGTCTCACCCCACGTTCGCGTGCTTCCAGCGGTTGTCTTGGGGCCAGTCGCTTCGAGACTCGCCGCCAGCAGGTCCGTGACGTCGCCATCGACAATTGTAAACACAAAATCGATTTTGCCTGGGCTCGCCAACAACGGTGTCTTAACGCTGTAGGACTTGTCGGCAAGCGGCTCGACGGCGATGGGTTCGCCGTTCGCGGTGGCCGCGATTTTCGCGGTTGGGATTTGTTCATTGGACCGAAAGCGATCCAGATAGATGATCAGCTCCTTGCCCTTGACGACACCGACGAGTTCAAAATCATCCGAGGCTGCCTCGAAGCGCGGGGCAACGGCCGTCAATATCTCGATTTTGGGTCCACCGTGATCGTGGCCCTCGTGGGCCAGTAGTGGGTTGGCGGAAATCAGAACTGCAACAATCGCTAGACTGCCACCCCAGCATAACGCCTCACGCATCACCCGCAACTGATCGACGTTCATTTCGTAGAGCTCCGCCTCTTGCCGAGAGCAGTGGGTACTACAGAGCGCGTAACTGAACGTGTCAGCAGTGTTACAAAATGTTTCAAGGGTTGTTTTTTGGCTTCTCGCCATCGATTTAAATCTGGCAGACTAAAACCCGAAGGTGCGCTTTTGACTGAAGTCACGTCTGAATGAAGTCACGTCTGAATGAAGTCACGACGCCGACCTAAATATGCACTCCACTCATCCGACACTCGCGCGCTATAAAAAGGACATTCCATGAAGCTCAAGACCCTGGCACTTTCCGTCTTTGCCGCCACATCAGCCGTCGCCATTGGGACGGTCGTTGCGCAAGACAAGCCAGCTATGGATCATTCCAAGATGGACCATGGCTCCATGCCAATGGGTGCGCCCGACAGTCCAGCCGCTAAGGCATTCATCGCGGCCAACGCGAAAATGCACAAAGACATGACCATGCCGTTCACCGGCGATGCCGATGTCGACTTCATCAAGGGTATGCTGCCCCACCACGTCGGAGCCGTCGATATGGCGCAGATCGTTCTGCAATACGGCAAGGACCCAGAAGTCAAAAAACTCGCCGAAGAGATCATCAAAGCTCAGAACACGGAAATCGATTTTATGAAAGGCTGGCTCGCGAAAAAGGCGAAATGAGCATTGCGGTTTTCAATTGCATTGAACGTGCCGTTGATCGGAGTTAGCCGGTTGGAACCTTGAACGCTCCTTAGCGTTATCCAGTGCACGCCCATGCAGTTCGTGAGCCATACCAAAACTCCGCTGACCACTATTTAGCGTGGAATTGGGACACTGAAGCTGCTTTTTTTCGCGGCCCTACTTAACGTGTCAAAATCGCCGGGCGCTCATATGCCAACACTGCTTTCATTGTTTACAACTCAAGGGTCACACCATGAACCGCCTGATTGCGACAACGACGGTGAGCCTGCTGCTGATTGGTACCGCATTTGCCCAGCAACCCGCACCTATGCCCGGCAAAGATATGGGCCCGGCTATGAATATGGGCATGGACATGAAAATGATGCCCGATGCCAAGGACACCCCTTCGACCGCAGCTTACAAGTCTATGATGACGACGCAGATGAAGTCCATGCCAGCATTTTCGGGCAACGGCGATACCGATTACATGACGCACATGCGCCATCACCACCAAGCCGCGATTGAAATGTCGAAGCTTGTGATTGCTGGAACCAAAGATACTGCGATCAAGAAACTGGCCCAAGACATTATCGCCGCCCAGGAAAAAGAAATCACCGTGATCGATGCGTGGCTCAAGAAAAAGCCCGGCTGATCGGGCGGCATTGCGACAGATCGTGGGCGCAGCGCGCCCCTGAAAACGAAGGCAATTCGTCCACGGTCACTGACTGACGATCCTTGATGCAATGGTTGTAGAACGGTCATGAATGGACCAGTAACTGACGGCTCGATGATGTGGGGTTTGGGTCCGGCGGACTGCTGATGATCCTTCTTGTGGCGTCGCATTCCCGTTTCAGGAGGCCGTTCTAGCGAACGGACAAATTGCACGATGAACATCGTTCCCATGACAGCCAACAGCCTCAAAGGTGCAGCGGAGCCAAAACCCGTCGTTGACCCGGTTTGCGGCATGCCAGTAGATCCCCATACCGCCAAGCATCGCGCGGACCATGCCGGGCATCCCTACTACTTTTGCTCACAGGGTTGCCGCGCGAAGTTCATCGCCCAGCCACTAAAGTATCTTGAACCCGAGGCGGCAGCCTTGCACGACGTCACGCCGACTCCTGAAGGCGCGATCTACACGTGTCCCATGCACCCGCAAATCCGGCAGGCGAGACCTGGTTCGTGCCCGATCTGCGGGATGGCGCTTGAGCCGGAACTGGTCACAACGGATGCGGCTCCCAATGCGGAACTCGCCGACATGACGCGGCGGTTTTGGTTCGGGTTGACACTCACCGTGCCGGTTTTCCTACTCGAAATGGGCGGGCACGTCACGGGCCTGCACCAATGGCTCGGCCTGCAGAACGGTAACTGGCTGCAGCTCGCGCTTGCGACGCCAGTTGTACTCTGGGCCGGTTGGCCATTTTTCGAGCGCGGCTGGGCCTCAGTGCGCTCCCGCAACCTCAACATGTTTACGCTGATTGCCATGGGCACAGGCGTGGCCTGGATATATTCAATTTTCGGCACGATTGCGCCTGGCTTATTCCCGGCTGCAATGCGGGGGAGGGATGGCGCGGTGCCGGTCTATTTCGAGGCGGCAGCCGTGATTACCGTATTGGTTCTGTTGGGGCAGGTGCTCGAACTGAAGGCGCGCGAGGAAACCAGCGGAGCGATCCGTGCGCTGCTCGATCTATCGCCGAAGGTCGCTCGGCGGATCCAATCCAATGGAACCGATGAGGACGTCAGTCTCGATCTCGTTGTCGTCGGCGACAGGCTGCGTGTGCGACCCGGTGAGCGCGTGCCTGTGGATGGGGTCATTCTCGAAGGCCGCAGCGCGATCGACGAGTCGATGGTCACCGGCGAGTCGATGCCGGTAAGCAAGAGCGTCGGGGAAAAAGTGATCGGCGCGACGATGAACCAGTCGGGTGGGTTTGTCATGCGGGCCGACAAGGTTGGGCGCGAGACGATGCTTTCCCAGATCGTACAGATGGTCAGCCAGGCGCAGCGCTCACGCGCACCCATTCAGCGGTTGGCGGATCAAGTGTCGGGCTGGTTCGTGCCTGCCGTGATTGGCGTCGCGCTACTTGCGTTTTCGGCCTGGGCGACCTGGGGGCCGGAGCCACGCCTTGCTTATGCGCTGATCGCCGCCGTGTCGGTCCTGATCATCGCGTGCCCCTGCGCGCTTGGGCTCGCAACCCCGATGTCGATAATGGTGGGCGTCGGTCGTGGCGCGCAATCGGGCGTTCTGATTAAAAGCGCGGAAGCACTGGAGCGGTTGGAGAAGGTCGATACGATCGTGATCGACAAGACGGGAACGCTGACCCAGGGTAAACCGAGTGTCGTCGGCATAAAGGTGGTTGGCCTTGACGACGCCGAACTGTTGCGGCTGACCGCCAGCCTGGAGCGCAGCAGCGAGCACCCCCTTGCTGCGGCCATCGTGCGAAGTGCGGCTGAGCGGAAGCTAACCCTCGCGCCGGTCGAAGACTTCGACTCACCCGTCGGCAAAGGCGTCACTGGGACCGTCGAGGGGCGGCATCTTATCATCGGCAACCGAGCGATCATGGCGGATGCCAAGATCGACACGACTGTGCTCGATGCTGATGCTGAGGCTTTCCGCACGGACGGTGCGACTGCGATCTTCGTTGCCATCGACGGCAAGGCCGCTGGAATCATTGCAATTGCCGATCCCATCAAAGCGACATCTCACGCAGCCGTGACCGCGCTGAAAGCCGCAGGCATTCGCGTCGTAATGTTAACCGGCGACAATGCAACGACGGCCAAGGCGGTCGCTGCCAAACTCGGGATCACCGACGTGGAGGCGGATGTACTGCCAGCCGACAAAAGCAAGGTTGTGGAAAAGCTGCGAGCTGCCGGTCGGATCGTCGCCATGGCCGGTGACGGCGTGAACGATGCGCCCGCCCTCGCTGCTGCCGACGTTGGCATCGCAATGGGCACCGGCACGGATGTCGCGATGCAGAGCGCAGGCGTCACGCTGCTCTCGGGCGACCTCAATGGAATCGTGCGCGCCCGCGCGTTGTCTGCGGCCACAATGAGCAACATCCGCCAGAACCTGTTTTTTGCCTTCATTTACAATGCTGCGGGCGTGCCCATAGCGGCTGGTATACTTTACCCATGGCTGGGCATAACGCTCTCGCCGATGATCGCCGCCACCGCCATGGCGCTGTCGTCCGTCAG
>JANOVN010000326.1:0-6418 GCA_031417455.1 Hyphomicrobiaceae bacterium
AAAAAAACCCCAGCCCGTAGGGCGTAATAGCGCAGCGTATTACGCCGACCACGAGTTCGCTCTCTGAATTCCGAGCCCGACGCGCAAGTGTCGAGGGGAACAGCGCGCCCCGTCGAGAGCGACGCGTCATCGCGTGAAGCAACCGAACATGTTAGGTGCAGCCACCTTCACGGCCGCAGGCCGTAGGGAGCCACGCGACCCGCGGCAAGCCGCGCCCCGGCCGGAGCGCCACAGCGCGTGAGGCCCAAAAAAGCAGCAACGCGACCCGCGGAAAGCCGCGCCCCGTCATCGCGAAGCGATGCTGTCCATCGAGGGAGCGCCACAGCGCGTGAGGCCCAAAAAGACAGATCTACATCTGCGAGCCAAGCACCAGCGTCCAGAATGATTTGAATTCAGTCTTGGGCTCCTGCACGAGAGCGATGCCCATGTAGTCGGCATCCGCCAGCAGCAGGTTCTTGTTGTGGCCTGGGCTGTCTTTCCAGCCCTTCATGACTTCGCCGAAATCAATCTGGCCGGTACCGACGTTTTCAGCGGCCAGACGCGCCTTAAAGCCCGAGCGCTTGACCCGGTCCCAGGGGTTTGAGCCGTCAGAGCCGTAATGTGAGATCCGGTCCCACTTGGCCAGATCCTTTGAATGTAGCTTAGCGGCTGCCGTCAATTCCGTATTCAGCTTGACCGGCTTTAGGCCATGCTCGGCGCGATATTGATTGATGATGTCGCGTGCGAAATTGGGATCGAGGTTCGTCGTTGTATAGTCGCGATCAGCGAGCGATCCAGTCGGCGCCTTTTCAAACGTACCCTTGGGAGCCTTGTCGGAGCCTAGGCTTGCGACTTGAACGCCTTGCGTCTTGGCGGTGCTGGCGGGTGCAATGCTTGTCGTCCCGCTGGCAAGAGAGCCGCGCGGAATGCTGGTGTCGCCGCCAAGCGCGACGTCAGGCTTGATGCGTTTGGATGCCGACGACGGCGGCGGACCGTCGTTGAAACCCGATGTGATATTTCCAGAACCGACGGCACAGGCCGCCAGAGAGAGGGCAAGCCCTGCAGAGAATGCGACGCGATACATTTTTACTCCCGCTTTCAGACACGCGGTGACACACATATCGCCTAGCATCGCTCTAACCTCTTAACTCAGCGTTAAAGATAGCATCGTGACTGCTGAGCCAACTCTTGTTCCTGATCGGCACAAATCCCCGGAAAGATAAGTCAACCGATCCCCCGACCGCCTCAGGCTTGCCTATGAATATCGCCCAACAATCGTGTCGCCAGTTTGTCCGCGTTGGGGCGAAACGCTGGCGCGAGCACTCGAAAACGCAAACATTCCTAGAGCCTGATCGTTTGAGATGGGAGCATTTGCGGACATCGAGAACGTGAATCAGTCTCTAAAAGCAAAAACCTAGAGCGCGTTCGCACCGTGGGTTTGATTCAATCAAGAGCGAACGTGCTCTAGCGCTTATTTATTTCCCGCCTCAGGCTCCAGATTAATCTGCACAGGTATAAACAACCGATCCCGCTTGGAAGTTGGCGATGTTTCACGCACAATTCGCTTGAAATCGCCGGTGATTCGCACAGGCGCTGACGAGTGCTTTCCCGCAACGGAGAAACGATTGTGGCGACCGCCGCTGATCCCAACACGAAGCCCGCCACGCCGCCGCGTCAAACGGCGTTGCCGGCGTTAACGGGCCTGATCCTGTTGCGTGTCGCGTTGCCCGGTGGCGCAACACGTGCCGAACTCGCGCGCGATCTGCGCGCCATGACGCTGCCCGAACTGGCACCCGCCGCGTGGCGCCGCGCGACCGATAGCGAAATCGCCGAACTGACCCGGCTGGGGTTTGTCGAGGAAGCGCGCGCCCGATTCAAAGCGACGCAGTCAGGTGTCGATCATGCAGCAGGCGACCTCGGCATCGCCATCGGCCCCAAAGCCACCTGGGGCGAACTGCGCGACGGTCCATTGACGGCGCGGGCGCTCGGGCTCGACCCGTCCGATAAGGCCATGCCCAAAGCGCTTGCCAACCCCGACAATTTGCGCGGCTTGATCGTGCAACGCGCATTTGGCCTTGGCGACACAAGGGTCGTCTCACTCGCCAAGCTGCGCGCAGCTCTGGCCGTCCGTGCCTTGGAGAGGGCTTTCGGCAATCAGATCAAGAGCGGTTTGGGTTCAGGCGGTGGTCTGGCCGCCAAGCCCAGTCGCCTGCTCGCCGGACAACTCCTCAAGACACCCCGCGACTACGCCAGCGATGGTCGTTTGATCGCAGCGCTCGCCGCCGAGTACTTGGGCACACCCAATAGCGAAGCCGAAACCCTGCGCGCCAGCCTGCTCCGGCGTGCGTTCCTGGAGCGCGTCGAGGCCGACAGTGCGCCGCGCCCCGTTCCAGCATCCCCAGTCTCCTCCGCGGCCGCAAAAACGCAACCGGCAAGCCCGCCGGCAAAGGCTGTCGTCGCCAATGATCGTGGCGCGGCCAACGAGCGCCCGCTGCCGTCGGCGCGACCGGATTTGCCGGGATTTATCAAGCACGTACAAGTCGCAGCCGCTCGCCGCGCGGAAGGCTGGCCCGGCAATCGCAAGGCATTTATCTCCCATGTCTGGCAGGAAATTAAATTAAACCACCATGCCTGGGCCCTTTCGGAAATCGAATTTAAAGGAATGCTGGCCGAAGCTCACCGCACGGGCGGCCTCGTGCTCGCCAACGCCGACCTGAAAGATAAAAAACACATCCAGGAGTTTGAAAACTCCGCGATTCAGTACAAGAACACAGTCTGGCACTTTGTTCGCGTCGAAGAAACTTGAAGTCAAAAGGGCGGTTATGTACCCGCCGGGGCAGACAAGGCGGCAAAGCAGCCGCCGGGGGACGCGATTTTGAACGCAGCAGACAAGGCACATGGCATGGCCGGCGCGGGTTTGGCCGACGCCTTCGAGCATTCCATTACCTGGGAAGACGATGTCTGGCGGGCCGATCCCGTGGACGTCGAGCAGGTGCACGCCAAGGCGCGCAAGAAGTTTGCCGACGTACTCGCAGCCGTCACCGATCAGGCCCAGGATGGAAGCCAAAACCGTAAAGGCCGCACGAGCCGCGCGCAAGCTCCGGTCCAGGCGCGCATGCTGCTGTTCATCGGTCAATCGGGTGCAGGCAAAACCCATCTCATCCGCGCTCTCCGCACCACCTCGCATCGCTCGCAAAAGGCCTATTTTGGTTACGCCCAGATGACGCCTGATGTGGGCAACTACGCAGATTATTATCTCCGCCGTCTCGTCCACTCGCTGGAAAAGCCCTACGATCCCGACGAGCAGGGCGAAAGCGGCCCAGCCCGTCAGGGCGAAAGTGCATTGAGCCGCCTGACGAACCACCTCGTCAGCGATCGTTCGATTCTCGATCCCGCCGACCTCCAAACCCTGCGCGAAGCAGCCCTCGATGAAACGGCGCTCGCCCATCTGGTGCTGCGCCTTGCCGACGACATCGTCGCGAGCCCCAAGTTTGCCGGTGAAGAGCTCGACATCAACATCGTACGCGCACTGCTCTACCTCCAGCGCGCCGACCCCCGCATCGACCAGCGCATCCGCCAATACCTCCATGGCCGCCAGCTCACCCAGTTGGCCCATCAAGCCGTCGGCGCACTCGACCCCAATACCGGTGAAGACCGCTCGTTTGAAATCATCACGGCACTTGGCCAACTCATCTGGACCGTCGACCGCGCCAGTCTCGTGTTCTGTATCGACCAGGTCGAAGACCTGCGCTTTTTCGACGACGCCGAAGAGCGTTTCCAGCGCGCCGTCCGCGACCTGATCCAGATCACCAACCGCATCACGTCATCCATTGTGATTGTCTCGGTGCTCGAAGACTTCTACGGCCAGGTCCGCGGCGTCCTCGCCCAGTCCTACATCGACCGGCTCGAAAAGGCCGGTCCCGTAACCCTGCTCGAAAGCCGCACCCCGCAGGAAGCCCGCCTCATCATATCCAAGCGCCTCGAACACGAAGCATCGCAACGCGCCGGCGGCGCAAGCTACGCTGATCCATCGGCGTTCTTCGAGCCGCAATTCTTCGAGGAATTCGGCGGCCTCTCCACCCGCCGCCTGCTGGAACACGCCCAGATCCGCCTGCGCTCCAAAACCAGCGAGCAGCCAGACGATGAACCAGCCTTCGAACAGCCCTCCTGGATGAGCCAGCTCGGCAATACGCTGGCGAGCGCGTTGGGCTTCCCGGCAGCTCCCGCCGAAGAACGCGCCTCCATCGATTATCGCGAAGCCTGGGATCGCTTCCAGTCGGCCTTCGAAGGCGAAATGTCGTCCAACGATAGCGACCTCGTCGACATGCTGACCGGCGCCCTGAGGCTCGCCAGAGCCGAATGGGGCGCAGCTTTCGATGTAAAAATCAACCGCCTCGAATTGGGCGACCAGCTGCCAGCCTTCGACCTCCAGATCAGCCACGTCAGCGGCCTGACGAGCGATACTCGCATCTTCCTGTGCAACAAGTCGACCCAGGGCGGCGGCTTGAAGCGCCAGCTCGACAAAGTGCTGCAATCCATGGGCGGCAAGAGCTGCATCATGCTGCGCGCCTCCGACTTCCCGCCCCAAGGCAAGAGTCAGACCGGCCAAGCCATGGGCAAGTTCAAGACCGCGGGTGGCCGCCAGACCCTGGTGCCGATCTCCGAGTGGGAACGCATCCAGGCTGTCTGTCAGTTCCACATCGACCACCGCCACGATCCAGGCTTCGCCACTTGGTTTGAAAGCGCCAAGCTGTTGTCGAACGTCCACGCCGTCAGCCGCATTCTTCGTCTGGAAACCCTCATCCGTCCCTCGACGCCGCTCTCCACCTTGGCTGGCTCCACGTTGGCTGGCCGCGAGCACGGCGTCGGCATGCCCATCGACGGCGACGAGCTTGCAGCCATTGGTGCAGCCGCTGCCTCCGGCATGCATTGGGGCGGTCCGCTGCCAGCCATCGCGCCGCCCGCCGAAATTTTGCCAGCAAACGACGACGAGCTGCCGATCTCGGTGTTGCTCGACGAGAACGGCACCGACCTGTCGAGCATCATCGCGGGCCGGGCCAATGGCGGACGCGGCAAGCCGATCACGCTCAACACCAGCGTTCTGAAACGCCACGCAGCCGTCCTCGGCGGCTCGGGTTCGGGTAAAACCACGCTTGCCCTCTCGATCATCGAGCAGCTCCTGCAGCGCGGCATTCCAGCCATCCTGATCGACCGCAAGGGCGACTTGGCGAGTTACGCCAATCCCGACGTCTGGCGCGCGAACGACAGCGAGGAAACCGAGCGTCGTGGCTTGCGCGAAAAACTCGGCGACGCCATTGACGTAGCCGTCTACACCCCGGGCCGCGCCTCGGGCCGCCCGATTTCCATCACGCTGCTGCCGCGCGGCATCAACGAGCTTCCCGACCACGAACAGCAATTGCTGGCGAACCTATCAGCAGCAGCTCTCGGCGACATGCTGCATCTCAAGAACTCGGCGACTCATCAAAAGCTGTCCGGCACGTTGTCCGTCGCCCTTCGCATCCTTGGCATGCGAAGCCGCACCGAAGTGACCCTCGGCGACCTCATCAACCTGCTGGAAGACGAAGACCCCGATCTCACCGACTTGACCCAGCGCATGGACCCCTCGGGCCGCTTCCGCCGCGATCTGGTGGCGCAGCTCGATAGCTTGCGCCTGCGCAACGCCTCCCTGTTCGAGCCGGGCGGCGAAAGCATGAACATGGAAAGCCTGCTCGGCATCGGCCCGCACGCCCGCGAAGGCCGCACCCGCCTGTCGATCGTCTACACCGGCTTCCTCGGCGACAACGAAAACATCCTGTTCTGGGTTTCGCAGTTCCTCTCCGAAGCCCTGCGCTTCTGTCAGCGCAACCCCAACGATGAATTGCAAGCCGTCGTCATGTTCGACGAGGCCGACCTCTACATCCCGGCCAACTCGAAACCGGCGACCGCCGAGCCGCTTCAGTCGTTGCTGAAGCGCGCCCGTTCGGCAGGTCTTGGCATCATGCTCGCGACCCAGTCGCCCGGCGACCTCGACTACAAGTCGCGTGACCAGATCACGAGTTGGTTCATCGGTCGCGTTCGCGAAGATACGGCCCTGCGAAAGCTGAAAGCCGCCTTCCAATCGGATTCGGGACTAGATGCCGCAGCCGTACTGCCTCATCAAACCGTCGGCGAGTTCCACCTCGTTCAGGAAGGCCTCGTGCGGGCCCTGAAGGCGCAGCGGTCGCTGATCAACGCCGAGCAGGTGCCGTTCGACCGCATCGAACAATTGGCGAGTGAAACCAAGGGACAAGACGAACTGCAACTCCGGCTGTTCGACCTGAAGTAGGCAGAGGCTGTCCGTTTGCAGCGCAGAGAAATTTCGTTGCAAGAAGCCTTTAGACCATTCAATGTGCGTACACGATCCGCGTTGCAGATGGGCAACACCAGCCTTCGTTGCACC
>JANOVN010000327.1:0-2185 GCA_031417455.1 Hyphomicrobiaceae bacterium
TCGTTGCGCACGCTGTCGATCACGAGACGGCGCATAATCCAATTACGGCTCGACATTTCACTGGGCTGGGAAGCCATCGGGACGAGGGCATCCATGAAGCCGGGGTATTTTTCGCCCCACAGCCAGGTATGCATGCCGCCCATGGAGTAGCCGAGCACGAGGCGGAGGTGTTTAATCCCTAAGCCTTCGGTCACCAGCCGGTGCTGGGCGTCGACCATGTCGGGATAATTGTAGCTGGGGAACTTGGCGCGCAGCCCGTCAGAGGGCTTCGTCGTTTGGCCAGCGCCGATGCCATCGGGCAGGATGATGAAATATTTTGTCGCGTCGAGCGCTTGGCCGGGGCCGAACAATTCGCCGGCGAATTCGGGAGTTAAAAGGGCTGAACCGGAACCGGCAGTGCCATGCAGAACGAGGACAGGTTCACCGGTTGGTTCGCCAATTGTGGTGTAGTGGATGCGCAGTTCGGGGAGCGCTTCGCCGGTGTGGAAGCGGAAATCGCGGGCAACCCAATCGGCGGATTTCGGGGCCGGATAGTCTGCGGCGTTGGTCGGCGATGTCATGAACGGTACCAGGAGCAGTGAGGCGGCGAGCGCGAGCCAGGACGTCCTCTTCATTTGTGGCCTCTTGATCTGGTGAAATTTATTGCGGGCTTCTACCATGAAGGCCTGGGGAAGCGAAGTCCGATCGCGATCGCGGTTGCGCCTTTGCTGTAGACTTTCTTTAAAGACTTATCCCCGCTCTTGCGGGGTGACGGTACTCTGGGGGTGTTCCGTTGCAACGAGGGGCGCTGATCGCGAGGCGTTTTGATTAGTGGCAGTGGGATGCAAGTCAGGGGTGCCGTTACGCGACGGACGATCCTGAGGCTCGCCGCACCCGCCTGAGCGTGTTCAGGTCCTTGAGTTAAATGCTGCGGGTATGCCTAAAATCTTGTTGGAGCAGCGCCGCTAGTGCTCTCTTCCCCCACGGACTAACCGCGCGCTTGCCGCGCTGCTCCGCCCCTCCCATTTTTTATAGAGGAATTGTTGCAATGCGCATGTTGTATCAGCACGCAATCGCGAGAGAACAATTCGGAAGTTCCGCGCGGGACAGCGGCGCGCGGATTGCATGGGTAACGTGGAACCTTGTCGATTTGAACGGACTTTCACCATCGGGAGAAAATTCAATCAAATCTAAATCTTAGAAGCACAATATTGCATGATCGGGCGAGCACAGGAGATGCTGCCATGGACTGGTTGTATGGCGTGATATGGGGATTGGCCTTAGCGTTTGCGGGCTATCTGGTGCTGGCGGTGGTTGTCAGCGTGTTTCAGCGCCGGCTGATCTACAAGCCCGACCCGCGCCGGACGACGCCCGACGAAGATGGTCATGACGATGTCGATGTGCTGCATATCCCGACGCCTGATGGCGAGACGCTGGTTGCGTGGTACGCTCTGGCGATGCCGGGGCAGCCGACCATTTTGTATTTCCACGGCAACAAGGGCTACATCGAACTGCGCAGCGACCGGCTGGCGGACCTGACCTCGCGCGGGTTTGGCGTCTTGATGCCCAGCATGCGGGGTTATGGCGGGTCGACGGGCCGGCCAAGCGAAGAAAACGCCATGGCGGATGCCAAGTTGATTTACGACTGCCTGCGCAACAGCGGGGTTGCAGCAAGCGACATCGTGTTGTTTGGCGAGAGCCTGGGGACGGGGATCGCGACGCAACTTGCGGCGTCACGCAAGGTCGGGGCGCTCGTGCTCGACAGCCCGTATACCGGCATGGCCGATCTAGCGGCGCGGCTTTATCCGTGGCTGCCGGTCAAGCGGATGCTGTGGGATCATTTCGAAACCGTGCATCATATCAAAGGGGTCACTGTCCCTGTTTTGATCGTGCACGGCGAGGCCGACACTCTGGTGCCGGTCGATATGGGACGGAAGGTTTTTGCAGCGGTGGCCGCGCCGAAGACGCTTCTGACTTATCCACGGGCCAAGCATCTTGAGCATCTGCCGCAAGGGTCGTTCGACGATGTCGAGCGCTGGATCGAGCAGATGACGGTGCGGGAGAAGGCGCCAAGCGTGGTCTGCCATCTGCATCCGTGGAAGCCGGTGTATTACGAAAAAGCCCGGGGCTGACGCACCGGGCTTTCACGAAATCTCGATCAATCCAAGGAGAGGTTACCGGCCGCCGAAGCCGCCGCCACCAAATC
>JANOVN010000328.1:0-5731 GCA_031417455.1 Hyphomicrobiaceae bacterium
ACTTCGCGCCCATCAAAAGCGTGAATCAGTCTCTAAAACAAAGAACTAGAGCACGTTCGCACCTTGGATCTGATTCAATCAAGAGCAAACGTGCTCTAGTCATTTTGAAGACTTGCCCACAGCCTGTAGCCTCGCCAGATCGTCCAGCGTATCGATATCTTCGGCCAGCTGCGGATCGATCAGCACTATTGTGCAGCAAGAATAGCCTTTGAGCAGCCCCCTCCCGCCCGTGTCGCCATCCAGTGCCGTCAGCTTGGCAAAAAACGAGCGCGGCCAGATGACTGGATTGATCTGCGTCCCATCCTGAAGAACCGGATGCGCAGGCCGTTCACCGCCATCCGCCACAAACGCGCCGATCAACGCCTCGATCAGCCCCGCCGAAACAAACGGCATATCCCCCGGCACGATCACTGCGGCATCGACCTCCTCGTCGAGGCTCGCAATCCCAGCCGCCACGCTGGTACCCATCCCCTCATCAGCCCGGCCATTCACGACGATCCGCACCCAGCCCTCTTGCCCCGCCGCCCTGATACCGCCAGCCACTTCCCCATTACCACCATCCACAACGGCGGTTATCCTAACCTCATCACCGTCGGCCCGCACACCCGCCACCTGCCGCAACGTGCGCACGATCAGCGGCTCGCCGTCAAACTGCGCCAGCAGCTTGTTCGCCTCCCCAAACCGCCGCGACTTTCCCGCCGCCAGCACTACAATTTCTATCCTCACGCACCAGCCCCTGAGACCGTCATCCCAGCGGAGGCTGGGATCCAAGCAACCATCAATTTTGGCGCAGGCCTGCCCAGAAAGCCTGTCCGCATCTAACCACTCCCCCGCTTTTCCTAGTTGCAAATCGTTTGCAACTAGACGGGCCCCATTCTATGGTCACCACCAAACCGATTATACAACCATGGGCGCGACGTGAGCGAAATCAACCTGCAACCCACCACACCTTCCGATACTGGCTGGCTCAAGCGCGCCGTCGCTGGCTCGCTGGCCGAGGTCAATTCCTCTATCCCTGTCTCGGTCAGCAGTTCCACCTTCCGCCGCTTCCTGTCCTTCCTGGGTCCGGGCTACCTCGTCGCCGTCGGCTACATGGACCCCGGCAACTGGGCCACCTCGCTGGCTGGCGGCGCGAAGTTCGGCATGACATTGTTGGCCGTCGCCGCCATCTCAAACGTGATGGCGATCCTTCTGCAATCGCTCGCCGCCCGCCTTGCCATCGGCTCGGGCCGCGACTTGGCCCAAGCCTGCCGCGACGCCTATCCCCGCGCCGTTTCTCTCCCCCTGTGGGCGCTCGCCGAAATCGCCATCGTCGCCACCGACCTAGCCGAAGTCATCGGCACCGCCATCGGCCTAAAGCTCCTGTTCGGCTTGCCGCTTGCCTACGGTGTCCTCATCACCTCGCTGGACGTATTCCTGATCTTAGGCCTCCAGCTAATGGGCTTCCGCAAGCTCGAAGCCTTCGTCATCTCTCTCCTGGCCATCATCACCGGCTGCTTTGCCGTCCAGATTGCACTGGCCGATCCCGATTGGGGTGCCGTCCTGCGCGGCTTCATCCCCACGACCCAAATCGTCACAAACCCCGACATGCTCTACATCGCCATGGGCATCGTCGGCGCGACCGTCATGCCCCACAACCTCTACCTCCACTCCGCCATCGTCCAGACCCGCGCCTATGGCAGAACTCTCGCGCAAAAGCGTGAAGCTTTGATCTTCGCCACCATCGACTCGACCCTCGCCTTGATGTTTGCGCTTCTGATCAACGCTTCGATCCTGATCCTGGCAGCCGCCACCTATCACAAGGCCGGAAACCACGACGTCACCGACCTCGGCCAGGCCCACGCCCTGTTGTCACCTCTGCTGGGCTCAGCCATTGCCCCCACCCTCTTCGCCGTTGCCTTGATCTGTTGCGGCCTGTCCTCGACGGTAACGGCAACTCTTGCAGGTCAAGCCGTGATGGAAGGCTTCCTCGACATCCAGATCGCGCCGTGGCTCCGCCGCTTGGTCACCCGCCTGATCGCCATCGTCCCCGCCGCCGGTGTCACCATCTTCTATGGTGAGGACCAAGCCGGCCGCCTACTGATCGCCTCCCAGGTCATCCTCGGCCTGCAATTGCCGTTTGCCGTCGTCCCCCTCGTGGCCATCACCGCGAGCAAGCGCAAGCTCGGCGATCTGGTGGCCCCCCTCTGGCTGACAGTCACGACCGGCGTCATCGCCGCCCTGCTGATCGTCCTGAATATCAAACTCGTCTGGGACCTGCTGACCGGCTAGGGTCCTTCCGCATCAATAACTGAATCGTGATCAGTAGACGCTGCACGGGTGCCTCCGCACTCCGTCGCCTCCCCTCCCACTGTTTCCCCGGACGGCCCTGCACGTGCCGATCCGGGGTCTGTGCATTCAAAGTGAAGCAAAGAGGAGGCCAGGGGGGAGAGAACCGAGCGATGAAACTTCACCGAGTCCCAAATTATCTCCGCCCGCATGGTCCCTGGGGCGTTAATACATGAGTCAACCACGCTTCTTACCTCGCAAAGCTGATTTAATTTTGCGACCAATCGCAATAAGCGAATGTTTATTCAGATATTTTTCATAAACCTCACGTCTAATCGACCCGTGGGAACCGCGTCCAATGGGGCATCGGGCCAGCGCGCGCGGGTTTGACGCTCGGCCATCTGCGCACGCAATCCCGCCGGATGTTCCGCGAAAATCGGTCGCGAATTAGCGTTGTAAGGTAGTTGCATGTCGCAGATTTTCTCGCTTGAAGGCTATCAGCTCGCGCCCGGCATAGCGCCAGCCAGCGCTACAGCCACGGCAACGCGCGCCAAGACCAAGCGCCTGTGGTCGCGCAAAGTCGCGTCCGACATCATCGGCTTTTGTGAAGCACTCGTCATTGTGGCGGGCGGCCTGCTTCCGACAGCGCTCTACGCCGCTGCCGGTGCGATCACCCCAATCTGGTCCATCGTCATCCAATCGTCCCTCGTCGCGGCCCTGATCTACCGCATGTCGCTGTCATCTGCTGGCATGTACGACGCCGACCGCGCCAACGACTTCGCCAACCGCCCGACCCAGATGGTCGGCTCGCTTGTGTTCGCAGTCATCGTCGCCATTAGCC
This sequence comes from Hyphomicrobiaceae bacterium, assembly GCA_031417455.1. Taxonomy (GTDB): domain Bacteria; phylum Pseudomonadota; class Alphaproteobacteria; order Rhizobiales; family Hyphomicrobiaceae; genus JANXVY01. Next base: position 3,110 of record JANOVN010000328.1, read on the forward strand.
TCGGCGCCCCCCAGCAGCTCGATCTCACCAGCACCGCCATCTGGCTGGGCCTATGGATCGCCGCCAGCTACGCTGGCCTCATCCTCGTTCGCACCATCGCAGCCGACGTGATGGCAGCCCTCATGGCCCAGGGCCACTTCGACGAGCGCATCGCCGTCTACGGTGCAGGCCACATTGCCCGCCGCGTCAATGATCACCTGTTAGACCCCGCCCTCGGCCTCCGCTTCGTCGGCGTCTACGACAGCCGCGAAACCCCCGACCGCATCAACCCCGAGGGCCTGATGGTCGCCGGCGGCCTCGATGATCTCGTCCAAGCCTGCCAGGAAGGCCGCATCGACCGCATCATCATCGCGCTGCCCCAGATCGCCGAACGCCGCGTCAACGACATCGCCCGCAAGTTCGAAGACCTGTCGGTCAATCTCCATATCGTCACGCACCTGTCCTCCGACTACTGCAGCGCCGACCGCCGGCATGCGGTTTCTCAGCTTGGCCCGGTCGGCCTGATGGACATCAAGGAAAAGAAGCACGCCGGTTGGGCCCCCGTGGTCAAGCGCGCCGAAGACATTGTAATCGGCACGCTGGTCGCCATCGTCGTCGCGCCGGTCATCCCCCTGATTGCCTTGGCCATAAAAGCCGATAGCCCCGGCCCTGTGCTTTTCCGTCAGCGCCGCCGGGGTCTAAACCAGCGCGTGTTCGAGGTTCTCAAATTCCGCACCATGTCGGTCATGGAAGACGGCAATGACGTGCGGCAGGCCACGACCAACGATCCCCGCGTCACCGCCGTCGGTCGCATCCTCCGCCGCACCAGCCTCGATGAACTCCCCCAGCTTTGGAACGTGCTCTACGGCGACATGTCGCTTGTCGGCCCCCGTCCCCACGCCATGGTCCACGACGAAAAGTTCGGCCAGATGCTGGAAACCTACGCCAACCGCCATCAGATGAAGCCCGGCGTCACCGGCTTGGCTCAGGTCAGCGGCTATCGCGGCGAAACCACCACGAACGAAAGCGTCGAAGCCCGTGTCAGTCACGACCTCGAATACATCCGCAAGTGGTCGCTCTGGCTCGACGTGAAGATCATTTTCGTTACGATGTGGGCCATCGTCGTCGGCACCAACGCAAAGTAAGGCCAGCGTCCCAAAGAGATGCATTGCCGCACTAATACCAACGAGCAATAAAATTGACCGTTTCTCCACTCCATGGCCGGGCTTGACCCGGCCATCCAGGAGCTACAAATGCTGGCCATTCAACACGGTGCTCAGGATAGCCGGGTCAAGCCCGGCTATGGAGTAAAAGGGTGAAGCGATCCTTAAATATGCTCGTTGGTACAAGACTGTTACCGACGAACTGACTGCCGCGGCTAGAGCATTTTCCAACCGCAGTGGATACCGGTTCGGCGTCGATGCGGAGCATCGCTGCGCGATGACGAATGCGGAGCATCGCTGCGCGAAGACGAATGCGGAGCATCGCTGCGCGAAGACGAATGCGGAGCATCGCTGCGCGATGACGAAAATGCGACAAAACAAGAACCTAGAGCACGTTCCGATTCCGTAGCATTCGGGTGCCGATTTCAATCCGGCGACCAGCCTGGGGGCACAGGTCGGCGTTGGGTCCCATTATACAGACCTCGCTGAGGTCGCCGGTCGGATCGGGCCCCCAGTAGTAGCGCACGCGGCGATGCTTGTAGGTGTACCGCAGCCGCAGAGCGATCCCCTGCCAATCCAGCCGAATTGTGATGGTGGTCCTGGTCGTAAGCGGGCGCGCTGGTTTCATCTGCTCGATCCTCCGTGAGGGTGAGGATCGCCACGACGGGTTTTGTACATGATGCGGGCTTGCATCCTGGCAACTCACGCGCTACACACCGCCCTTCCCGCGCAAGCCGTTAGCCACGGCCAGCCGACGATGCGGGATGCACGGAGAGGTGGCCGAGTGGCTGAAGGCGTCAGTCTCGAAAACTGAAGTAGGTGTAAGCCTATCGTGGGTTCGAATCCCACCTTCTCCGCCAGCGCATTGTTGTCGACTGATTTGGTAGCAGCATCAGAAAGTTAGCCGCTGCGCTGGTGCATCGGTACTTCCAAGAAGTGCTCCCAAAGACTGCTCCCAAACTAAAATAGGTGTTGGGCAAGCGGCATTTGAGGTTGAGTGATACTGTTTTCAATCGTCTGCAGGCACAGCCGTTATGGTCGATAGCTGACCAGGTAATTTGGCTACATTACGCGGAGTAACTTTCCCCACTCCGTCGTAAACCTTGGCGATTTCTGCTAGAACCGGCGTGCGCGCCGCTCACGTGATGATGCAGTTCCGTTCGGACCGCGGCGCGATTTCTGCTAGAACTTCTCCCCGATGTTTGAGATCGTCCGGCTCGTTCCGTTCGGACCGCGGCGCGATTTCTGCTAGAGCCATGCAGCCGGTGACTAATTTGCAGGTGCTGTTCCGTTCGGACCGCGGCGCGATTTCTGCTAGATCTCTTTGCGCTGATAGCCGCCGTAAAGTCCTGTTCCGTTCGGACCGCGGCGCGATTTCTGCTAGATCTCGCCCGCGAATCTATACTCCAGCTTGGGTGTTCCGTTCGGACCGCGGCGCGATTTCTGCTAGAACTCAGATGCAGTTCGCGAGCGCTGAGGA
>JANOVN010000329.1:0-4029 GCA_031417455.1 Hyphomicrobiaceae bacterium
CCGCGCCAACCGCAATCCGTGCCATCCGCAAGGAAGATCCCGAAATGGCGATGAAGGACAAGTACGACTTGTCCTCGCTGCAGACGCTGTTCCTGGCAGGCGAACGAGCAGATCCCGAGACCGTGAAATGGGCGCAGGAAAAGCTTGGCATCCCGGTGATCGATAACTGGTGGCAGACGGAAACGGGCTGGCCGATTGCGGGCAATCCGATTGGGATCGAACTGCAACCGGTAAAGATCGGCTCGCCGACGTTGCCGATGCCAGGCTATGAGCTGCATGTGTTGAATGACCGGGGCGAACCGCTTGGCCCCAACACGCCGGGAACTTTGGCGATCAAGTTGCCGTTGCCGCCAGGTGTTGCGCCCACGATCTGGGGCAATGATGATCGGTTTATCAGCAGCTATCTGAAGGAGTTCGCCGGGTATTATTCGACGTCGGATGCGGGGTTCCGCGATGAGGACGGGTATGTCTGGGTCATGGCGCGCACCGACGACGTCATCAACGTCGCGGGTCACCGGTTGTCGACAGGGCAGATGGAAGAAGTGCTGGCCAAGCAGCCCGAGGTTGCCGAATGCGCCGTTATTGGCGTGGCGGACGCGCTGAAGGGTCAGTCGCCGATGGGCTTCATCGTATTGAAGACGGGTGTGACGCGGCCACATGCCGAGATCGAGGCGGAGGCGATCAAGCTCGTGCGCAATGAGATCGGGCCGGTGGCTGCGTTCAAAAGCGTGCTGGTCGTCGAACGGCTGCCCAAGACGCGGTCGGGTAAGACGTTGCGCGGGACTTTGCGGTCGATTGCCGACGGCGTCGACTACAAGGTGCCGGCGACGATTGATGATCCAGCGATCCTGGACGAGATCACGACGGCGCTGGCGGCGTTTGCGGCCAAGCAGGGAGGCGGGAAGGATTGAGGGGGGCGGTTGCGCGCTGAGGGCGGCGCGGTTCGTTGCCCTCGGGACGCTTCGCGTTCGGGCTTTCGCGCCCGCTGGTTTCAGTACCGGCTTCGCCGTCGCCCGTTTGGGGGAACCCACGGCCTTCGCCGAGGGCAAGCGTGCTTTTTGGGCCTTATAATGCTTCCGATTATATCGAGCAGAACGAACCAATACACTGTTTCCCCGGACGGCCTGCACTTGCAGATCCGAGGGCTTTGCCTAATTGAGAGTGGTAACGATCCCGGATCGGCGTGCGCAAACGGCGCACTTGTCCGGGAAAGCAGTGGGAGGGGAATTCGTGTTGCGGGCGGAAGTCAGCAGAAACGACACAGTTGCCGGATCGGCGCAGCGCTTGTGGCGCACTTGTCTGCGGAAATCAGTGGACGAGGAAGCGCTTCAATCTAAATCGGAAAAAATCTAGAGCGAATAAGTTATCCCGCACGGGAAGTGGTCGGGTATGCTGTGGATTTTGGGTGGGGCGGCGAGGTGAGGTGGTTGCCCCCTCCCCCCTCAAGGCTTTTGGTACTACTTAAGACAGTCTTTAGACAACCTCACTGCCTGATCAACTCAGCCACAATTCACCACGCGACTTTGAAAAGTGTCCGTAGGCTCAATAGGATCACGACGACACCGACGAGGATCATCACTGGCCGGTCCGGCAAGTGCTTGGTCGTAAAAGCTGCAAGTGGGGCCGCAAGTACTCCTCCGATCACGAGGCCGGTGATGACTGGCCACAAGGATAGTCCAATCGTCGCGACGAACGTCGCGGTCACGGTTGCTGTGACAAAGAATTCGGCCAGATTGGCTGAGCCAATGGCAAATCGCGGCGGCACGCCTCGGCCAATCAAGGTCGAAGTCACCATGGCGCCCCAACCGCCGCCGCCGATCGCGTCCAGAAAGCCGCCCACCAAGCCCAAAGCTTCAATATGTTTGGAGGGCTCGTGCTCGCCGATGTGTTTTTGGAAAGCCCGCCATAGGATGACGATGCCCATCAACAGCAAGTAAGCGCTCACGACAGGCCGTATGCTTTCCCCTGGCACCATTGCAAGAATGTAAGCACCTACACCGCCGCCAAACATGCCCGGCAGGGCTAAACGCGCAACCAATTTGCGATCAACATTGCCCATCCGCCAGTGTGCTGTCCCTGACGCAGCCGTTGTGAATATTTCCGCCGCGTGAATCGACGCGCTCGCCGCAGCTGGAGACACGCCCATGCTCATCAACATCGTGGTGGCAGCGATTCCAAAGGCCATGCCAATCGCCCCATCCACCATTTGCGCTGCAAAGCCAATGGCAATGAAGAGCAATAATTCATTCGTCATGGCGCCATCGCAGGTTGGGTGTTCATTGGGACATTTCCGCTTAGGGTCATACCGCTATTGGCCGAAGCAGGCACCATGAAGGATCATTCCATCTTTTCCAATCGATGAGGTTGATCACGTGATGCGGACGGGGCCTGCCGCATCTCTTGGTTCCTACCTTGCGATCCTTGGCAGTGCGATGCAGGGAGTAGGCAACTCCAGCACTGTTGATCGCCAGGGCAACAAGGGGCGGCGGGTCATTTACACCACGTCACTCTGGCCTTGCCCGCCCGCAACCGCCACGGGTTTGCCGACGATGTTGTAGCGTTCGACGGCGGCGGCTAGGATTTGGCCGAGGAATTCGCTGTAGCGAAAGCCTGCGAACCCCGCCATGATGTTGACCTTGCCGTCCCAGCACCAGCCGGGGTTGGGGTTGACTTCGAGGAGTTTGATTTCGCCCTTGGCGTCAGCGCGGAAGTCGAAGCGGGCGTAGTCGCGGCAGCCGAGGCGCTCGAACAGGCGGGTCGAGTGTTCGACGATCTGCTGGGCGGCGAGTTCGGGGAGATTGGCTTCGATGTAGCGCAATTGGGTCCAGTAAGGGCTGTCGGGCTCCCACTTGCTTTCGTAGCCGAGAATCTTGGGAAGCTTAGGGTCGAGCTTGGAAAAGTCGACCTCCAGGATCGGCAGGGCGCGCAGGCCCTGGTCGGGGTTGCCGATGAGGCTGACGGAGTATTCAGCACCCGTGAGGAATTCCTGGACGAGGACCGAGCGCTTGGGGAACTGGGCGCGCAGCTTTTCGAGGTAGTCGAGCAGGCTCTTTTCATTTGTGACGACGGCGTCCTTGGTGATGCCTTCGGAGCTGTCGCCGGTGTTGGGTTTGAGCAGCGCGGGGAAAACGCCGGGAAGGGTTGCGCCCTGGTCGCCGGGCCGGACGTAGGTTTCGAGGGGGACCGGCACGTCCAGCGTCATGGCGACGGCGCGGACGAGGCCTTTGTCGTAGCAGGCGGCAAGCGCTGCGGGTGCCCCACCTGTGTAAGGCAGGCTCAGCGCGTCGAGCATGGCGGGAACGTGGAGTTCCTTGAGGGGATCGTTGTTGAAGCCTTCGTCGCACAGGTTGAAGATCAGATCGGTTCGCAGGTCGGACAGGTCGCGGTCGAGGGTTGCGTGGTTGTCGAGGTAGCGGAACTTATATTGCGGCAGTTCGGACAGGGCGTCCTTCAAGCGGCGAATGGTGTCGATGTCTTCGGGCTGGAAGGTGCCGCCGCGCTTGATCTGATCGGGAAGGCGCGGGTCGCCGAGGAGGACTGTGACGTCGATCTTTTGGGCTTTGCCCTTGGGCTTGCGGTTGGCGAGCGCTGCTGGGGCGTCGGCTGAGATCAGCATGCGGCGCGCCATCATACCGAGGTCCTGGTCGCGGTCCGACAGGCTGTCGGCGTTGCCGTGGTGGCGGACGTTGCGGAAACCGGTTTTTTCCAGGAGTTTCTGGATGCCGTCCTTGGTGTAAAGGCGCTCGGCGTAGAACTGGTCGGCGAGGACGCCCGACTCGTCGTGGACGATGACTTCACGCGAGATCAAGCGTTCGCGGTCAGCCGATAGGGAGCGTTCGCGGCAGACGAGGTGGTGTTCGTCGATCCATTCCCAGGAGCGGCGCTCGAAGTTGTCGGCCATGTAGGCGCCGTCGGTGATGTCGAGGACGAGCTGGCCGGAAGGGCGGAGGATTTTGCCGACGGAGGTCAGGACTTTTTCGTCGTCGGTCTTGTTGGAGAAGTAGCCAAACGAGTTGCCTATGATGGCGA
>JANOVN010000330.1:0-8521 GCA_031417455.1 Hyphomicrobiaceae bacterium
GCTCCATCCGCGCCACGATCTCCTGGCCGACGTAACACCCCTTGGTAAACGACACCCCATTCAACTGGTCAAACAATGCCTCGTGCGCAAACGCCTCGCCAAACGCATAATCCTTGCCCCCCTCCGGCACGCCGAGGGAAATCCGGTGGGCGTGATAGGCGTCGTAAGCCGCCGCATCGAAGTCGGTGGGTGTAACGGTGATGTCGCGGCCACCAAGCGCACTCAGGCGCGGATCGAAAAAACCGTCTTTGGACGCTGGCCATACGGCTTGTACGTGGGTGCCCGAATATTCCGTAATCGCAACTTTGGCGCGCAGCTTGTACATTGATAGCCGCTTGACGAGATCGGCGGCCTTGTCTTTCGCAACGTCGAGCAGGTATTCGCTCCCTTCCGCTACAATGAAGAAATCAAAAAGAATTTTCCCCTGTGGTGATAGCAGTCCAGAAAAAATCGCTTCCTGCTTATCCAGCAGGTCCATGTCGTTGGTGATGATATTGTCGAGGAACTTGCGCGCATCCTCCCCCGACACAGCAACAATGCCGCGATCCGGCAATAAGGCGATCTTGGCTGTGCTCATTCAAAGGACTCGATGGTTGCGGTTTCCGTCTGACTTTCGTATGCCGCTCAAACGACTGTGACAACCCGTTAGCTGCGCTCGCGTGGTGTTGCCTGCAACCGCCCTCATTTTTCTTGAGTCTTGAAAAGAGGGGAGTTTGAGGGGTCACCCCTCAAGCGGGTTAAGGGCGGCAGCCCTTATCGCGAAGCGAGAAAAGGCCCGCCATGTCCGACACCTACGACCTGATCCTGCGCGGCGGCACGGTCGTCAACCACGACGGCGAAGGCGTCCGCGACATCGGCATTCGCGATGGCCGCATCGCAGCCCTGGGCCAGCTCTCGTCAGCCAAATCCGCCAACACCCTTGACGCCCGCCACCTCCACATCCTCCCCGGCGTGATCGACAGCCAGGTCCATTTCCGCGAACCAGGCCTCGAACACAAAGAAGACCTGGAATCTGGCAGCCGCGCTGCCGTCATGGGCGGGGTCACGGCGGTGTTCGAAATGCCCAACACCAAGCCGCTGACCACCTCCGCCGCGACGCTGGCCGATAAAGTCGCCCGCGCTAAAAACCGCATGTTCTGCGACTTCGCCTTCTACGTCGGCGGCACCCGCGAAAACATCGGCGAAATCTCGATGCTCGAGCGCCTGGAAGGATCAGCGGGCATCAAGGTCTTCATGGGCTCCTCGACCGGCGACCTGCTGGTGGACGATGAATCCTCCCTCGACCACATCATCGCAAAACTCTCCCGCCGCGCCGCTTTCCATGCCGAGGATGAGGCCCGCCTGAATGCCCGCAAGCACCTGCGCGAGCCGGGCAATCCGGCCACCCACCCCATCTGGCGCGACGAGGAAGCAGCCCTCATCGCCACCACACGCTTGGTCAAACTCGCTGAAAAATACGGCAAGCGCGTCCACGTCCTCCACATTTCGACCGCCGCCGAAATGGAGTTTTTGAGCCACCACAAGGATTGGGCAACCGTCGAAGTCACCCCCCATCACCTGACGCTTGAAGCCCCCGAATGCTACGAGCGGCTTGGCACCTACGTGCAAATGAACCCGCCCGTCCGCGACGCCCGCCACCGCGCTCGCATCTGGGCAGGCCTCACCGATGGCACCGTCGATGTGCTCGGTTCCGACCACGCCCCCCACGCCCGTGCCGAGAAGGATCACGCCTACCCCGACAGCCACTCCGGCATGACCGGCGTGCAAACCCTCGTTCCGATCATGCTCGATCATGTGAATGCTGGCCGCCTCTTGCTGGCCCGCTTTGTCGACCTCACAAGCCACGGCCCCCACCGCATCTTCGGCCTGCGCGGCAAGGGCCGCATCGCGCTGGGTTACGACGCCGATTTCACCATCGTCGATTTGAAGCGCATCGAAACCATCACCAACGCCCAACAGCAAAGCCATTGTGGCTGGACCCCTTACGACGGCGTCAAAGTCACCGGCTGGCCCGTCGGCACCCTCGTGCGCGGCCAGCCTGCCATGTGGCAAGGCGAACTCGCCCCCAAAGCCACCGGCGCCCCCGTCCGCTTCTGGGAAAGCTGAGCGTAACCCGTAGGTTGGATTGGGCGGTTCTTATCGCCATAACCCAAAACTTCCAATGGCGATCCATGCTGCAGCGATCAAAGCGCCTCTTATACCAACGAGCAATAAAATTGACCTTTTCTACACTCCATGGCCGGGCTTGACCCGGCCATCCAGGAGCTACAAATGCTGGCCTTTCAACAAGTTGCTCTGGATAGCCGGGTCACGCCCGGCTATGGAGTAAAAGGGTGAAGCGATCAGTAAACATGCGCGACGGTATTAGTTCCCAAACAACTGCTTGCTGCCGAGGTTGCGGAACAGCGACTTAAGCAAGCCTTCGTCCTTCGCGCCCGGTGCAGGGGTCTTCGCCGTGATGAAGTCAAACACCTTGCCGTCCTTCAGACCATAATTGGCAACCCGGTCTACCGAGCCACCCTGATTGAAATACACGGCAATCACCTGACGGTCCGTCTCGCGCGGCGACAGGAACGACTTTTCAGCCTCCGTCGACGAAATATAATAGAACGTATTGCCGCTCGCGACCGGCGAAGTCGTCGTCGGCGTGCCGAGTGTAAGCTTCACCTGCTCCTGCGACATGCCGGGCGTAATCTGTTGGACATCGGTTTCGCGGAACTGGTGGCCATGCTTGGTGATCGTCTCGGCGCATCCCGCTGCAAGCAAGACGATCACTGCCAGCGATAGGCGAAACCCGGCCAGCGACATGCAGGCAACAGACCGCGCTCGATCACGCGATTTCACGCGTGCACGCGATTTCAATGGCACCTTGGTATAGTCGCTCATCAGCCGTCCCTCTGCCCGTCCATCGTATCGTGCGCGCCAAATGCGGACGACTCAAATTCCCGCGCACCCGACACTATCTAACCCGGACGCGGTTCGCTATTCACTTTAGCCAAACGTCGCTCCAGGCAGCACAAACCATCCACAGACAATAACCAGACTGCAGAAAGGCCTGAATTCCCCAAATGTTTACGTGGCTTGCGAAACGATCCCTAACCAAGCGCAAAGCACGCGACCTTTATGGCGCCGTCGTGGCGCAGGCCAGAAACCCGGCATTTTATAACGGTTTGGGCGTCGCAGACACACCCGTTGGTCGCTACGAACTGATCGCGCTCCACCTGATTCTGGCAATCGACCGCCTCGGCCAGCCCGATGTCGCAGATGAAAACTTGCGCCGCGAAACGCTTGAAACCTTCGTAACCGACCTCGACGATGCCATGCGCGAATTCGGCGTCGGCCACCCGACGGTCCCCAAGCACGTCAAGCGCGCTGCTGGTGGCGTCTACGTCCGCAACGACTCCTACCTCGCCGCACTGGCCCAGCCCGGCAATGGAGATCTCGAACGCGCCCTTGTCGAAAACGTCTATCAGGCGCAAAAAGACGGACCCGAACAACGTCTTGCTGCTTACGTTCGCTCAGCCGTCACCTTCCTCAAGGCCCAACCCGCAGACGCGTTGCGGTCAGGCATCATCGCCTTCCCCACTGTAGAGCAGCACCCATGACCATATTGCCCTGGACCCATGCAATAGCCGACATGCCGTCCAAGTCCCGCGATTACACGCGCGACGCATCCGCTGAAGAACTTGCAGTGATCGCCACCGACCTAGGCCTGCTTGGCTGCTCAAAATTGCACGCCGCCTACGCCATCCGCGCTATGGGTGGGGGCCGCTACAAGCTGACCGGCGCCTGTGACGCCACCGTCACCCAAGCCTGCGTCGTAACGCTGGAACCGATGGAAAGCACGTTAAAACTCCCCATCGACGTCGAGTTCAGCCCGCAAGCCACTGCCTCCCCCCGCAAGTCCGATGACAATGAAGATGAGGTCGAGGTCTCCTCGCTCCCCGACCTGGAACCCATCGAAAACGCCGGCCTGGACGTGGGTCGCGTCGTGTTCGAAACGCTCGCCGCCGGCATAGACCCCTTCCCCAAAAAGCCCGGTGCCGCCTTCGCCTGGGACGACCCCCGCGCCAACGACCCCAAATCCAACCCCTTCGCTGTCCTCGCCGATTTCAAGCCCAAGCAATAACCTCCACCCACTGTTTCCCGCAGGCGCAACTGCACTGCACTCCGATCCGGGGTCTTGCATGCCGCCGAAGGATCGCAAACCGATCCCCGCATAAAACCGGTTGTACGCCGCCTGCAATTGGGTATGTTCCCAACCGGTGGCGGGGACGGGGGATGGCACAACGATATCCGGCCGCGCCGACTGCTTGATTTAATTCATAAAAGGGCTGCCCGCGCCAATGACGGCGAACCGCACCATTGCACTTGACGCCATGGGCGGTGATTTCGGCCCCGATGTCGTGATCCCGGGGGCCGCGATCTCGCTGACCCGCCAGCCCAATCTCAGCTTCATCGCCTTCGGCAAGGAACCAGCGATCCAGGCCGCTTTGGCCAAGCACCCCGCGCTCGCCGCCAAGACCCGCATCGTTCATACTGATTTCGCCATCGCGAGCGACGAAAAGCCAAGCCAGGCTATGCGCCGTGGTAAGGGATCGAGCATGTGGATGGCGCTGGAAGCCGTCAAAACCGGCCAAGCCCAGGCGGCAGTGTCAGGGGGCAACACCGGTGCGTTGATGGCGATGGCCAAGCTGATCCTTCGCCCGCTTCCCGGCATCGAACGCCCCGCAATCGCAGCGCTTTGGCCCACCGTCAAAGGCGAGTGCATCGTCCTCGACGTCGGGGCCAACATCGGCGCGACCTCGCAACAACTGGTCGACTTCGCCTTCATGGGTGCCGCCATGGCGCGCGCTCTGTTCCATTCCGAGCGCCCCTCGGTCGGATTGTTGAACGTCGGCTCCGAAGATATCAAAGGCGCCGACGAGGTTAAAGAAGCCAACGTCTGGCTCAAAGACCACGACCTGAAGATCAACTACAAAGGCTTCGTTGAAGGCGACGAAATCGGCCACAGCGTCGTCGATGTCGTGGTCGTCGAAGGATTCGCCGGCAATATTGCATTGAAAACCGCCGAAGGAACGGCCCGCCAGATCGGTCAGTACATCAAGGACGCAATGGGTTCCTCGATCCTGTCGAAACTCGGCGCGCTCCTGGCTCGCGGCGGCTTCATGGCCCTCAAAGACCGCATGGACCCGCGCCGCGTCAACGGCGGAACCTTCCTCGGCCTCAACGGCATTGCGATCAAAAGCCACGGCGGTAGCGACGCTCTAGGGTTTGCGAGCGCCATTGATCTGGCTTACGAAATGGCCGATAGCGGCCTCATCGAGCGGCTGACGGCAGATCTTGCCGCGCGCGAAATGTCAAAGCCAGTGGCCCAGCCGGTCGTCGGTTCAGTCGCATCTGGCTAAGGGTTCGGCGTTCGTATGGCCGACAAGAAACAGGCGCACTCCGCGTCGATCAACAAACAACCGAGGGGAACCCGGTGGCAACATTGAGATCGGTCGTCCGAAGCGTGGGGGCAAGCCTGCCCAAACGCCGTATGACCAACGCGGACATGGCAAAGATTGTCGACACGACCGACGAATGGATCGTCGAGCGCACCGGCATCAAAGCGCGTCACATCGCAGCCGATAACGAGCTGACGTCCGACCTTGGCGCAGCCGCCGCCAAGCAGGCACTGATCCGCGCCGGTATCGACCCGCTCGATATCGATCTGATCGTCTGCGCCACCTCGACGCCTGACCGCACGTTCCCAGCCACCGCCGTCAAAATCCAGCACATGCTGGGCGTCTCGAAAGGTGCAGCCTTCGACGTCCAGGCCGTCTGCTCGGGCTTCGTTTACGCTATGACCATCGCCGACAGCCTTCTGCGCACCGGCCAGGCACGGCGCGCACTGGTGATCGGGGCCGAAACCTTTTCCCGCATCCTTGATTGGACCGACCGCGGCACCTGCGACCTGTTTGGCGACGGCGCCGGCGCAGTCGTCCTGGAAGCAATGCCCCAGCACGGCACCCGAGAAGACCGCGGCATCATCTTCACCAAGATCCGCTCCGATGGCCGTTACGAAGACATGCTCTACGTGGACGGCGGCCCCGGCTCGACCAAAACCGTCGGCCACCTGCGCATGAATGGCCGAGAGGTGTTCCGCCACGCTGTCCAGAAAATCTCCGGCGTCATGGAGGAAACCCTCATCGCGACGGGCTATGCCGCCGACGAAATCGACCTCTACATTCCCCATCAGGCCAACCGTCGCATCCTCGATGGCGTCTCCAAAAAGCTCGGCGTAGCACCCGACAAGATCGTCATGACGCTCGACCAGCACGGCAATACCTCTGCGGCATCCATCCCGCTCGCCCTCAACGTCGCCTTCGAGCAGCACCGCGTCCGCGACGGTAGCTTAATCATGATGGAAGCCATGGGCGGCGGCTTCACCTGGGGTTCTGTCCTTTTGCGCTGGTAAAATAGCGCCGGATTCAAAACCTCTCGCTGTATTTAGGCGATCGGTATTGCAACAAAACGTGCCATTTCCGCCGTTAACCCGGCAGATCCGTTCATAAACGTCAAATTCAGCTATATTTTTCAGGCGCTTGCCTCCAGCGGGTCATTGACCTGAGGCGCTGGCGCGGCTAGCATCTTGTTTGGGAGTTGCTGGGAGGTAAGCGTTTCATGGGTGGCAAGACATTAACACGCGCTGATTTGGCTGAAGCCGTCGTGCGCCAAGTGGGGTTGCCTCGCAACGAGTCGCAAGATCTCGTCGAGCTGATCCTCAGTGAGATTTCGGTAACGCTGGCGGCTGGTGAGTCCGTCAAGTTGTCGTCGTTCGGTTCGTTCGGCATTCGCGAAAAAGGCGAGCGCGTGGGCCGCAATCCAAAGACAGGTAAGGAAGTGCCGATCACGCCGCGCCGCGTATTGGTGTTTCGTCCGAGCAATGTCATGAAAGAGCGCATCAACGAAGGCGTGAAGCGCAAGCCAATCCCGACCGCAGCCGGCGCTGACGCCACCAAGGCCGCCCGCGCCGCTCGTAAGCCCGCAGCATCGCGCCAAGCCTGAGCGGTAAACTGATCTCTAAATCACAGCCGGACGGCACCCGCCGCCCGGCTTTTTAGCATGCGCTTTCGCCCGCCGACTGGGTCGAACGTGTCGCGCAACTTCCCTTCTTGGAGTATCTGACCAACACACTGAAAATACATCGAATTATACCAGCGGGCATAAGTACTGACTTATGCGCGCTGGTATCCGCGCGTGGGGTTGGTGGGGCGGCCACGCGCAAACAAGAGAGAATACCGTCGCGTAGCCGAAGAACCAAAGAGTCAGAACTTCTGCGCGACGGTATTATTTGCAAGTCTCGTCACGATGCGCGTGGCCGATTTATCCCCCTGTCGCGCCATCGTCATCGCAGGGCCACTCTTTCCCCAGCATTTTGCGGTTGCCTCGATTGTTGCCGTCCCAATCCGGCTTATACCAGCAACACGAAACATGAGCTCCCGCAGCCAGCCCACTGGCTGAACGACAAATTCCGTGACGGGGCTGCCACGGCGCTGAAGGAACAGAATTATGAGCAAATCGGCCGACGCCTTCCGCACGATCAGTGAGGTCGCAGACGTGCTCGATGTGCAAAAGCACGTCCTTCGCTTTTGGGAAGTGAAGTTCCCCCAGATCCGCCCGATGAAGCGCGGCGGTGGCCGCCGCTATTATCGTCCAGAGGACATGGTGCTCTTGCGTGGCATACAGCATCTGCTTCATGCCGAAGGCTACACCATCAAGGGCGTACAGAAGATCCTGCGCGAACAAGGCGTCGAGCAGGTCAAAGTTCATGGCTTGGCTGCAACGGCTTTGGCCGAAAGCGTTGCCACAGCCGCCAACTCCGGCAAAGCGGTCGCCACGACCTCGAAAGCGCCCGCAGCCAGCCAGCCCATTGCATCCGCCGGCCGCGTCCGCGCGCTGCCCAAGGCTGAAAAGCGGAGTTCGCAACCCAAGCTATCGCAACCCAAGCCGTCGCAGGTCGAGCCGTCGTTCTCACCAGTCCACCGGTCAGCCATCGAATCCGCGCTCCGCGAACTCAACGCCTGTCGCGACGTGCTCACCAAATCCGCCGCCGCGTCTTTCCCCGCTCAAGCAACCCTCGCCCAACCCCGCCCCACCAAAGCCACCCGCGTCAGCCGGTAAGGACACACCTCGTCGTCGCTTGGGCTGCTTTCTATCCCCTCTCCCCCTGGGGAGAGGGTTAGGGTGAGGGGGCTAGAGCACGTGCTGCCGATCCCACGCAATCGGAACGCCGCTCTAGGTTCTTGTTTTGTCGCATTTTCGTCATCGCGCAGCGATGCTCCGCATCGACGCCGAACCGGTATCCACTTCGGTCGGAAAATGCGCTAGGGAGCACAATAGGTCACGGGAGAGCCATCACGCATTGACTCTACAATCTGAAACCCAACTCTGGCTCATCGACCTCGACCGCTCCGCAGCAGGGCTCTTTGACTGCGAAGCAGCCTGCCCGCGCCTCGCCCCCGATGAAATCGCCCGC
>JANOVN010000331.1:0-2660 GCA_031417455.1 Hyphomicrobiaceae bacterium
ACCGTCGAGGCGTCCGTCGCAGCTTCTCCTGCCAAGATAACCAAGGAGCCCGCCAAGATCGGTTACGCCCGCGACCTGCCAGTCGACGCAACCTTCGTGTCCGCCACCCGGATAACCAGCGCATCGTCGGAAAAGGACGCCCGCCACGTCGTGTTCGACCTCACCCAGAGCGGTGTCGATTATGTTCCCGGCGATAGCTTCGGCCTAATGTCCACGAACGATCCAGCCCTCGTCGATGCCATTCTGGCCGCCATGCGCGCGCCCGCAGATTTCCCGATCACCGGCGGCAAAACCTTCCGTAATTCTCTCATCGAAGACTACGCGCTGGGTACCGCCCCCGACATGTTGTTCGAGCTCGTCAGCTACATGGTCGGCGGCGACCGCCGTATTAAAGCCAAAGCCCTCGCTAAGGGCCAAGACCCCGAAGGCGACGCCGATCAGTTCGATGTGCTGGCCGTGCTCGAAAAATTCGGACCCATCCACCCCGACCCCGAAGCCTTCCTCGAATGCTTGGAGCCCTTGCAGCCCCGCCTCTATTCGATCTCGTCCTCGCCGCTGGCCACGCCTGGCCAGCTGCACTTGACCGTCGATGCCGTCCGTTTTTCCTTGGGCGGACGGCGTCGCCAAGGCGTCGCCTCTACCTTCCTCGCCGACCGGGTCGCTCCGGGCGCGGCCGTGAAGGTTTACGTGCAAAAAGCGCACGGATTTGGTCTTCCCCCCGATCCGGCGACGCCGATTATCATGGTGGGTCCCGGCACCGGTATCGCCCCATTCCGCTCGTTCCTGTGGCACCGCGAGGCGCAGCGCGCGCAAGGCACAGCGGTCGGCAAGTCGTGGCTCTTCTTCGGCCACCAGCGCGAGGCAACCGACTTCTTCTACCGCGATGAGTTGGAGCAGCTCGCCTCCTCCGGCTCGCTGACCACGTTGACCACCGCATGGTCGCGCGACGGCGAGGCCAAGGTCTACGTCCAGGACCGCATGCGCGAACAGGGCCACGATCTGTGGAAATGGCTCAAAGCCGGTGCGCACTTCTACATCTGCGGCGACGCCAAACGCATGGCCAAGGACGTCGAGCTAGCCCTCGCCGAAATCGCCGCCGACCACGGCCTCATGAGCGCCGCCGGTGCCAAAGACTTCATCGCCGAACTCAAAGCCGCCGGCCGCTATCAAGCCGACGTGTATTGAACTGGCGTGTATTGAGCTGACGTGCGCGCGAATGTGTCGTGGCGTCACTTTTTTCTTCAGCCGCGTCAATCGATCGGCAACACCGGTGGACGATACAAGACCAGACCTTGCCATCTTTGCCAGTCAGGATGAAAAGGAACGATCTTGGATGGCGCACCCGGAGCAGCAATGTTTGGCTGGCGAAGAAAGAACGATGGCTTTGTGTGGAACGAGTACGTTCGCACCACCATCTTGCTGCGCCGCGAACACCGCAAGCAGCAGATTGAAGACGTGCGCGATGCGGCCGTCGACGGCATCAAACAGGCGGGCCGTCAGGGCGTCGCTCTGAGCGTGGCAGGCGCAAGCGCCGCTGGTCGCGGCATCTGGAGCGGGTTGCAGACGACAGCCTCAACGCTTGGTGATTGGTTGAGTGTCGCCACGGCGGCAACGTGGCTATGGCTCGCCGACCGGTCGCAACCAGCGCGTGAATTTCTGGTAGACGCCACCTCGCGCGCGGCCGAAGTCTTACGTCGGCCTGCGGTGATCGCCCCACTTTTACTGATCGCAGCGGTCGCAGCCATGTCGGCCTCCGTCCGCTGGAACGAGTACGGGCGCGACCGCGACGCCATGATCGCCGCCACAATTGCAATACTGGCGGGACTAGCGGTTGGCGTGCCGCAACTGGCAAACTTCGGATTGGGAGGCCGCCTCGGTGCATCATTCCAGCGCCTCCCGTTCACGCACCGGCTTCGCACGATCTCCGGCGAGGCGGTAGGCTCCGCGGTCGGTACCGGCGCGATGCTTATTGCGATCATGGCAGCAGTGAGCTGGATCGGCCCCGCTCTGATGTCGGGAACAGGCGATCAGTCCGCCAGTTCAAGTGCGATCCCCGTCCTCACACCTGCATCTGGCCGCATCGAGGGTAAAGCGACAGTCTTGGCCGGCGACCAGATGCGGATCGATGGTGAAACGGTTCATCTGTTTGGCGTCGAAGCCCCCATCTCCAGCCAGCAATGCGCCGGCTCCAAATCCTGTGCAGCTTCCGCCAAGGCAGCACTTCAAAAACTGGTCGGTGGCAAGCGCGTGACGTGCGAAGTCTCTGGCCGCCAAGCCAACGCCACCTCAAACGCAACCTGTCAGGTGAACGGTGCCGACATCGCCGGCCAACTCGTGCGTGCCGGACACGTCTTCGCCACCACCGGCTTGTTTGCGACCTACGCCAGCGCCGAACGCGAAGCCCGCACCAACCGCGCCGGGCTGTGGCGGAATAGCGCCCTCCGCCCCGCCGAATTTCGCGCCAAAGTCTGGGACGATGCAAAGCAATCTGCCCCCGACGGTTGCCCCATCAAGGGAATCGTCGCGGGCGATAATAAGACATACTTTGTTCCGTGGGCCGCAAGCTACGACAAGACCAAGGTCCGGTCGGATCGGGGCGAACGCTGGTTCTGTACCGAGGCCGAGGCCCGCGCCGCCCGGTGGAAACCCGGCGACGCAAC
>JANOVN010000332.1:0-6409 GCA_031417455.1 Hyphomicrobiaceae bacterium
CGCCCATCTGGAGAAATTCATGAACAGCCTGCCGCTTCGAATCCTTTTCGCAGCAACACTGACCCTGGGGAGCGGCCTCGCGGTCGGCGCCGGCATCGCGGGCGACGTCACCAAGGTCGATGCGAAGGCCAAGTGTGTCTACATCGGCTGGAACAACAACACGGAACGCAAAGCCTGTTGGACGGATTCGACCAAGTTCTCGGTATTGGAATCGAAGAAGGCCGCCAAGCCCGCCGACATCCGCGTGGGCACCTACCTGCGCATGGAAGGCAAGGAAGTCGCCCCGTTCAAGGAGGAACCCTGGGGCAAGGAGGGCCAGTTCGTCGCCAGCGAAATGGTGATCTGGGAAGGCCAGTCGAAACCGGCCAAGCCCTAGCGTCGGTCGTCCTGCAGGGGCAGTCGGTCAGGCAGGGAAGCTAAAGGGCGAGGTTCGATTTTCTGCGGAAATATCGACCCTTACCCCTTACCCCTTTGACTTTCATTGAAGCGGTTTGCATGGAGCTATGAAGTCAACATGGTAATGCTCATCGTGTCTTACCTAAGCCTTGCCTTCCATAAACTTGATGTTCGCCTTCACGCAGTCGCCGCGCTTGGTGGCAAATAGTTTGGGCAAGTAGGGTGGATCAAAAATCACGCGCTTGATCGGTGCTTTGAATTTCCTCCCGGCCTGGTCAAGCAGATACAGGTGTTCGGCAATCGCTTCGAAGTCGATGGTGTATTCGCCAAACTGGCCCTTCGCGTCGAATTCGATGTCGTAGCCAAACTTGTTGGTAATGCTCGTCGGCAACGGAATTGAGCGGTCCGACGCATCGCGAACCGGAACGAAGAAATCAACCGACAAACCGTTTTGATGTGTGCGATGCGGCTTGAATGAACCGCCGGATTTCCAACCGGTCTCGCCATAGACGTATCGCGTATCGGGCGATGACCTCTCCAATTCCCGATAGGCCGTCGAGACAATCTCGGCCACGGTCGCGTGCACATAGGTGCGGCCCAGCGTGACACCCGTATCGCTATACGCAGAGAAATTTTTCCCACCGCTGGGCAGTTGGACTGCGCCCTCGATCTTTCCCTTTGCTGTGGTGCCGTAGCAGGTGCTGCCCGCGAATGTCGCGGTGCTGGAGAGAAGCAGAAGGCAGATCAGCAAGCGGCGCATTGATTTGGAGGGACTATGTTGTGGGCACAAACTCTAGCACTGGTGGGCTGTTTGGGGCAAAAATGGCTGGAGAAGTCCGTGAATGCTAGGGTTAGTTTGGAAAATCGAGCCTGGCCCCTTTTTATTCTGTTTTCCACACTCCGACGCCTTGACGACGCCGATTATTCCGTTATGATTCCGGTGCCATTCGCCGAACACGTCTTCCCGTGCCATTCTGCCGCAGGCGTCACGATCGGCCAAAACCAAATCCATATTGCCCTGCGCGCGCAAAACCATTCGACAGAAGAAAGCAAAGTCAACGTGAAAATCAAGCAATTGGTCTATATCAGCAAGGCAACCGAGCCATTCACTGCCGCTAGCCTGAAAGATCTGACGGCGGTGGCCAACACAAACAATGCCAAATTGAACGTCACCGGATGCATGGCCTACGCGTCCGGTTACTTCCTTCAGTTGCTCGAAGGCGACTCCGGCACGGTCGACAGCCTGTATCGAAAAATAGCAAACGACACGCGGCACAAAGGAACGAAGTTACTGCTGGAACAAACGGTGGACGAGGATAAGCGCCTATTCGGCAAATGGTTTATGTCATCGTTCAACGTTGATACCCAGTCGGACTTCCCCGATGAACTGAAGCAGAGCATTACGCAGATCATCTACGACCGGACGGCGATCATTCCGGTGCATCGCCTGTTCATGGAATTCAGAAAGTATCTCGGGTAACAGAACGCCGGACCAACGATACCCTGCGAGTGCCATGAGTGTTTGACCCCATTTATTCATAGCAAATGCAAATGGTTCGTCATGAGGACGCAGACGTGCAATTTGCAATCGTGATTGTGTAACGCCTCTTCTAACCAGTGCAGGTAGCATTGGTAGTCTTCAAGGCTCGGGAAGCAGGCCTCACGGTTGTCGCCGCGTTGGACGATGTGGAGTGCAACATTATCGAGCTGGATGCGAGGGCGTCGGGGCATTCACCGATGATAGCGTGAAATAATCGTCGCTGACCCCTTTAATTGTGAACCCCTTTAATTGTGTTCCCACGCTCTGTAACAGCGCCTGCATCGTTGCATAGACACCAATGGTCATCGCGCTGTACCCCATCACGCATAAGCCGTTGTCGTACTTCGCGAACTGCTGAAAAATATTTTCAGAGACACACGCCTGATAGTAAGGTACAGCTCGGTCCGCTCTTTATTTGGCCGCAGCGGACAATATTGATGTAAAAGTAGCGGGTATTCGTTCAAGAAAAAGAAAGGCAGGATGATCAATCACTCCCGACTGATGTTGGTCGACAGCGTTAGTTACACGGCTTCGGTGCTCAGCGACGATCTGGCCATGCGCGGATTTGACAACGTCCAAACCGTCTCCAGCACGCTTGATCTTCCGGCAATCCTGGCTGACGCGCAGCCCGACGCGGTGATCTTCAACTATCATGCCGATCAGCCCGACAGTTTGATTGCCTGCAGCACCATCAAGCTGATGGCGCCGCAGACCGCGATCATTGCCATCGTGTCACCCGGGCCGTCCCTGAAGTCGGTCCGTGCCTGGTCAAAACAGAGCCGTTGCATCGACGTCATCATCGAAAAGCCCTTGTCGGACGAGCGTTTCTTCATGACGCTTGAAGACCTGCTCAAAGTGAAAGTGTCGCTGCGCGATCTGCAAACAAAGACCGAACGGCTCGCCAATCTGGTTCCGGAAGGCGCTCTCTCCGCTGTCGAGAACAGCTTCAACAATGAGGCCGAACTGTTTGAAGCGGCGGTGCTGTTCACCGATGTGCGCGGCTCGTCTCAACTCATCCGGGAAATGCCGCCGCGTGAATTTTTCGAGTTATTGAATCAACTGCTGAGCGCACAATCCCGTCAAATAAACCACTTTCAAGGTTCGGTGGTCAAATACACAGGTGATGGTGTCATGGCAATTTTCCGGGGAATGGGCCGATCCTATCTGGCACTGCGATGCGCACTGGAATTGGCCCACATCAGCAGCACCCAAAGGCTGCCCTTCGGCGTTGGGGTGGCGGAGGGACTGGTGCTGGCCGGCCTGCTTGGCGATTCCAATCGCGCCGGCCAGCGCCGCCAATATGACGTCATCGGCGCCACCGTGCACTTGGCGTCCCGTCTTTGCGCCATGGCCGACGAAGGCGAAGTCGTGGCGACGCGAGACATCAATGTGGTGGCAAAGCTCGCCACCCACAACTCCCGACCGATCGGCAATGTCGCCATCAGGGGATTCAATATTGAAGTTGATTGTGTTGCATTAAAACCAGACCACCAATCACCCGCCATTCAGGAGCAGCGTGCATGAAAGAACGATTCAACTCATCGCAGATCAGCAAGGTCATCGACCAGGCTCTGGTTTATCAATGCGCTTGCCCCGCGCAGGTGTGCCGCGCCATTTTCGAATTGCGTGAACTCTACGACTATCAGCTGAATTGCGCGAATGATTCTGCCAATGATGAACGGGTGCACAAGTCGATTGCCGAGGCGACGGAACAGGCACACGTGATCATGGAAGCGTGTTTGCAGGCGATTCTGGACATTGAGGGTTGGGACCAAGCCACCCTGGACATGCCGGAAGGCCTGAAGAAAAAGCCCGTAAAAGCGCTTTGACTAAGACGCGGACCAAGCCAACCTGTTGGAGCACACGGCATCCGCGAAAACGGATTCAGATTGTCCATTCCTCAAAGTGAGTAGGGGACAGATCTTTCGAATTCAAATGGCAATGAAAGGCCTGCCCTCAACGTTGCCAGTGTGCGTTACTCAACGCTAACGCGGGTTCCGTCGCGCGACCCAATAGGTGGCACCTTGCGGACCATAGCGTTCGGCGTGGAGAACACCGCTCGCCAATGAAAAGGTATCGCCTGGCTTCAGGTGGCGCGTGTTGTCGCCACAGGTCAGCCACATTTCGCCTTGGGTCACCACCGCATCGGCGTCAAATGGATGGGAGTGCGTTTCGACGACCGTGTTCGGTGTCCACTCGCGCACAACGGCTTCATCGTAGCCGGCTGCGCGTGCGTCAGTTGTGAATAGGTCGAAATTATTGGCATTCATAGGCCGACTCTGGAGGACTGAACCTATCTTAATGTTCCGCTCGCGAGGAATCAAGGCGCTGCAGGTAACCGGGGAAGACTTGGAACCTATTGTTCGAATGGAAAACCAGGGCATGGTTTAGCCAAGTAGCACTGCAATGCAACTTGGCTTGACCTGAACCTGATGCTTCGTGCATTGCCCCTTTTGCTTCGCGGACGGTTCGCGCATACTTCCTGCTGATGGGTCTGCTTTGATGCTTCTGATGTTTCTTTCCGGTTGATCCTCTTGCCCCAAAGTCATCCATGCCTGGTGTAGCATTGCTTTCGCGTCCATGAAAAATACCAACAACTCTGAGGAGAGATAACATCATGAAATTGCGTCCAATCGTAAAGGCAGTACTACTCGCTTTCCCTTCCGGTTTGGCGATCGGTGCGGCAAATGTTGCCTATGCCCAAACAAGCCAGCAAGCGCAACAGCCCGCCTAGGCAGGCACCGAAGTACTCGATCGCGTTGTCGTCACCGCGACGAAACGCGAGTCCGCCTTGCAGGATGTGCCGTTCTCGATCAACGCGCAGACCGAAGAGGACATCCGGCGGTCCGGCGCGGTCACGCTGGAAGATCTGTCGCGCAATGTCGCCGGTCTCGCTATCCAGAATCTCGGACCGGGGCAGAGTTCGGTGTCGATTCGCGGCGTGTCCTCAGGGCAGATCGTTCGCGACCAGCCCGGCGTGAAGGAACAGGTTGGCGTCTACCTCGATGAAACAGCGATTTCCATGTCGCTGTTCACCCCCGACCTCGATCTGTTCGACTTGAAGCGTGTCGAGACGTTGCGCGGCCCGCAAGGCACGCTCTACGGTTCCGGTAACATCGGCGGCACGATCCGCTACATCACCAATGAGGCGAAGATTGGCGTCTCTGAGGGCACCGTCGAGGCCAACTTCAACAAAATTTCCGACGGCAGCAACGGCGGCGGTGTTAAGGCGGCGATCAATCTCCCCATGAACGATGCCGCGGCCGTGCGCGTGGTCGGTTACCACACCAAATTTGGCGGCTGGGTCGACGCCCTGGGCCCCGGCGGCGGCAAGGACGTCAATGAAGGCGAACGCACGGGTGGCCGGGTAAGCTTTACCTTCCAGCCGACCCGGGACGTGACGATCACGCCGCGCATCATTTCCCAGAAGGTGACTGCGGACGGCTTTTACCGTCAGGAGGCATTCAACCTGTATGCCAACCGGTTTACCACCACGGTCGCGCCGGTGACGTTGCAGGATCGCCAGCAATACCTACTGCAGCGCGAAAAGTTCGAGGACAAGACGACGATCGCGGACGCAACGATCAAGGTCGGCTTCGGTAGTTGGGACCTGACATCGGTGACCACGCATACCGATCGCGACATCCTGGTCAGCCGTGACGCCAGCGCGCTGACCGGTTCGGTGTCGGTCGATCTCGGCTTTCCGAGCGCCGGCGTGCTGCTGCCCTCGCGCCTCAACGACACCACCAAATTCAAAGGCTTCACGCAGGAATTGCGCCTGAGTTCCACGGGCAAGGGCCCGCTGCAATGGCTGGTCGGTGCCTTCTTTGCCGACACCGACCGCAAGTACGCGCAGCGCCTGCCCACCCCCGGCTACGATGCCTTTACCAACGCGCGGTTCGGTGCCGGCACCGCGGCGGCCGTGGCCAATGGTTTCCCGCTGGATTCGCCCTACAACGCCGACCTTCCGTACAACTTGAAGCAAACTGCGGTGTTCGGCGAAATGAGCTATGAATTGACTAAGGATCTCACTGGGACGCTCGGCGGGCGCTTCTACGATTACAAGGAAGAGCGCACGTTCAAGTCGGGCGGCTTGTTTTCCGACGGCAACAACAATTTCGACAAAACCAAATCGGACGGCTTCAACCCCCGCTTGCTGTTTGCGTACAAAGCGTCGGACAGCGTGACCTTGAATGCCCAGGCGTCAAAAGGATTCCGCTTGGGCGGCGTCAATGATCCGCTGAACGTGCCGCTGTGTACGGCCCAGGACCGCGCCATCTTCGGCGGCTACCAGCGCTTCAGCGACGAGTCGCTTTGGAACTACGAGGTCGGCGTCAAGATGCAGCAGCGGGGCTTCGGCTTCAACGCGGCAGCATTCTATACGCAGATGAAGGACCTGCAGGTCACGTTCGAAGCAGGTTCCTGCTCATCGCGGATTGTGTTTAATGTGCCGAAGGCGCACTCGTCGGGGAT
>JANOVN010000333.1:0-15925 GCA_031417455.1 Hyphomicrobiaceae bacterium
CCTTGGGGTCGGCGAGGAGGGCCTTGGCGAGGGCTTTATCCTCGGCTTCGTCCTTGCCGCGCCGCGCGGTGCCAGCGATTGGACGGATCGTGACGATGCCTTCGCGGACGCGGACCAGGATTTCGGGGCTGGATCCGACAAGGGCGAAGGTGCCGAAATCGAGGTGGAACAGGAATGGCGAAGGGTTCGTACGGCGCAGCGCCCGGTATAGCGCAAACGGGGGCAGCGAGAAGGGTGCTGAAAAGCGCTGGGACAGAACGACTTGGAAGATGTCGCCGGCGGCAATGTACTCTTTGGCCTTGGCGACCATGCCCAAGTATTCCGCAGGCGTCGTGTTGGAGACAGGTTCGTGGGCTTCCAGGTTGGGCAAGGAGGCTTTGGCGGCATGGGGTAGCTGGGTATCGAGAGCCGACACGACGGAGGTCAGACGGGCGAGTGCATCGGCGTAAGCTTTTAGCGCGGTGATCGCGGACGCCGGGCGCACCGGCGTGACGATGGTCATTTCGTCTTTGACGGCGTCGAAAATGACCATGATTGTCGGGCGGACGAGGATCCCGTCGGGAACGCCGAGATCGTCGGGATTGGCATTGGGCAGGTGCTCGACGAGGCGGATGGTGTCGTAGCCCATGTAGCCGAATACGCCCGCGGCCATGGGCGGAAGATGCGCTGGCAGGTCGATTTTGGATTGGGCAATCAGGTCGCGCAGGGAGGCGAGCGCGGGGAGCTTTTGCCGGGTGAAGGCGTCCGGGGACTCGCCGGGGGCTGCGTTGATTTCGGCGGCGGTGCCGTGGGCACGCCAGACCAGATCGGGATTGAGCCCGATCATGGAGTAACGGCCGCGGACGGCACCGCTTTCGACCGACTCAAACAGGAAGCTCATCGCGCCGTCGCGGGCGAGTTTGATGTAGGCGGAGACGGGCGTTTCGAGGTCGGCGATCAAGCGGGTCCAGACCACCTGCGCGTGACCTGCGCCATAGGTGTTGGCGAAGACTGAATACTGCGGGTCGGCCTCGATGGCGTTTGGGGCATCCGGTGTGGCGCTGGCAGGCTTTGGCTTACCTGGATTGGCCGGCTTGCGGCCGGTAGGCTTTGTTACCACGGCGCGGCCTCACTGAGCCTGGGGCGAACCCGCCAAGCGGCGGAGTTCGGCGTCGTTGATCTTCACGCCGACGGCATCTTGAAGTGCTGCCACGTAACTGTCGATGATGTCGACCTGGATGGACTGGCCAATTTCCTGGTTCAGTTTCGTCGTGTCATCCTTGGTCGGGGCCTTGGCGGGGATGATTTCCGCCACGCGGAAAATCGTGCGGCTCTTCTTGTCGGTGGTTTCAGCCGAACCAGCGCGAGCCAGCGGGAGGCCGAAAACCTGGGTGACGGCTTGTTCGGACAGGCCCTGGGGCGTCGTGTTGCGGGTGATGATGGGCGTCTTGTCGGCTTTGCCGGCGGCATCGGGTGCCAGCGCTTCGAAGGCTTCGCCTTTATTTGCGCGCTCGACGAGTTTGTTGGCGAGTTCTTGGACTAGGCGCTTGCGTTCGTTGGTCAGGTAGGCCGTCTTGACGTCGGCTTCGACCTCTTCGTAAGGCTTCTGGCGTGCCGCAGTGATATTGGTTGACGTAACCCAAGCATAGCCGCCGTCGGCTAATTCCACAGCGTCGCGCTCGACCCCGGTTTTGGCGTCGAAGCCTGAAGCGATCAAGTTCTTGGCATCGGGGTGTTCGAGGGCCTTCTTACCGTCGGCGGTCTTGTTGGCGGCGTCGGTTTGGGGGGCCTCGATCATTTTCAGTTTGAGCGTGTCGGCGATTTCCTTGTCGGACTTGGCGGCATTGCGCAGGTCGTCGGCGGAATCACGCAGCTTTTGGACTTCGTCTTTGGCTTTGGCGCGGGCAAGCTTGTCCTTGATGCTGTCTTTGACCTCATCGAGAGTTGGCTGTTTGCCGGGCTTGATTTCGGGTACGCGCAGCAGAACGGTGGCAAACTTGCCTTCGACGACGTCGGACACCGTGTCACGCTCGAGCGCGAAGGCTGCTTCGGCAATCTTTTTGTCGATCATGACCTTTTTGGTTATCAGGCCGAGGTCGAGGTCCTTTTCCTTGACGCCCGCTTCTTCGGCGACCTTCATGAAGTTCTTGCCGCCTGCGATGGCGGCCTTGGCAGCCTCGGCTGCAGCTTTATCCTTGAACGGGATCTGCTGGATGCGGCGGACCTCCAGGGTGGCGTAGTTTTCCTTGGTCTGTTCGTAGCTGGCGGCGACATCGGCGTCCGAGATCGCCATTTGCGATTTCAGTTCATCGACCGAGAGCAGAAGGATCTGGAGTTTGCGGTACTCGGGCGCCATGAACTGCGCCTTGTTGGCATCATAGGTTTCCTTGAGCTTGGCAGCGTCTGGGTCGGCGATGGTGACGGCTTTGTCGGCATCGATCGTCAGGTATTCGGCGACGCGCGTTTCGTCTTTCCAGGCATGAACGGCGGCGATAATGGGCTTGGGTGTTACGATCGCCGAGAGCAGGGTGGCGGTAAGCTGGGCGCGCTCTTCTTCCTTGCGCCGCTGGTCGAGGAAGGCGCGTTCGCTCATGCCGATGCTGCGGAGGTATTGCTCGAAGCCGGTACGGTCGAATTTGCCGTCGATGCCCTTGAAGCTCGGGTCGTTGCGCAAGTTGTTTGCGACGGTTTCGTCGGATAGGGCAAGGCCGAGAGACGAGACCTGATTGTCGAGGGCAGCGGTTCCCACAAGGCGGCTCATGACGCGGCGGTCGACGCCATAGGCGCGCGCTTCGTCGTTGGTTACGCGGCGGCCGGCACGCTGCGAGAGCTGGGCGATCTCGTTTTCATAGGCGCGCTGGAAATCGTTTTGGGTGATGGTTGCCGTGCCCACGGTTGCCAGTGAGCCAACGCCCGTACGACCGGATCGGGTGTCGGCGCCCCAATACACGAAGCTGACGGCAACGAGGCCCAAAAGGATTTTGGCCAGCCAGGAATTTGCGGAGTTACGGAGGGTGTCGAGCATTCTAAACCAAAGCCTTAGCGTATCAGGAGGGTATCAACACGGTGACGGGCAGATTGCCGTCGTGCGCGGGCCGATGCAGGGTCCTGGCGAATTTCAATTTTCCAATCCCGTTGGTGACGGGCGCGATCAGCGTGATATGAAGCGCAGGCTGCATCCGAAAGCAAGGCTTTGCGTTGGGATTGCCCAAAGGGTAGTCATTTCCGCTGGGGAACGCGGTCCGAGTCGGCCCTGGCCCGGATGCTGCTTCATGCCATGCGTATAGGGGGAAGACTTGAGCCAATCTGCAAAATCAACATCCACTCAGGTTCGCCCGATCGTGGTGGGAAACTGGAAAATGAATGGCGTGAAGGCGTCGCTGGCCGAAGCGATCAAGGTTAAGGACGGGCTGGCTGGGCTGGGCAGTGCTGCAGACGTGATGATCTGTCCGCCGTCGACACTCATCATGGTGTTGAGCGAAGTGTTGAAGGGGTCGACGGTAGCAGTCGGCGGGCAAGATTGTCACGCGGCGGCGTCGGGCGCGTTTACCGGCGATATCTCGGCGGCGATGCTGCGGGATGGGTCGGCGAGCGCCGTGATCTTGGGGCATTCGGAACGGCGCGCCATGCATGGCGAGCGCGACCGCGATGTGAAGGCAAAGATTGCGGCAGCGCATGCGGCGGGGTTGATTGCCATTGTGTGCGTGGGTGAAACTGCGGGCGAGCGTGCGGCGGGGCTGACGAAGCAAGTGGTGCGCCGGCAACTTGAGGGATCTCTACCTGACGGCATTATGGCTGCCAATACAATCGTTGCCTATGAGCCGGTATGGGCCATTGGAACAGGGTTGACGCCGACGGTTGGCGATGTTGCCGACGTCCACGCCGATATCGTGGCAGCGCTTGGCGCCCGGCACGGGGCGAACGCGGAGGGGATGCGGGTTTTGTATGGCGGGTCGGTCAAGCCCAGTAATGCCAAGGAACTTTTACACATTCCTCATGTTCATGGCGCACTTGTCGGCGGCACGAGCCTTACGGCGGTCGATTTCCTCGGCATTATCGCGGCGTATGCTAAGACGGGCTGAGTTAAGGACTTCGAATTTGCAGGATGATTGGTGCTTAGGAGCTGCGCGTTGCGATTGAGGTCTGGCCAAGCTGTCGTTGGTTGTGTTGCGGTCGTTTTAACAATGGGGGGCGCTGCGGTCGCAGCACCGCTCGATGCGGCGGCGTGTGATGCAGCGAGCGCCGAGCAGAGCCAATTGAGCGACGTTCCTGCGATTCTCGAACGGGGACCGGAGTGGGCAAAATCCAATGTAGCTCCGGCAACGCTTAAGAGGGTGGCGCGGTGGATCGAACTGCAGGAGCAGTTGTCGTTCAGGTGTGGCCGGGGCCGGGTGACGGCTGAGGCACAACGGGCTGCGGCTGCGGCTGAGTTGATCGAAAATCCGCCGCCGCCTCCAGCACCTGCCGCTGCTGCACCAGCCGCTGCGGTGCCGGGCGGTGAGAAGCCAGCGGTTGCCAAGGAGGCGGTAGCGCCAGCGGTTGCAGCACCGGTGGCTCCATCCCCGGCGCCTGCCGCACCGGCCAGCGTGACTGAAGCGCAAACGCCCCAGCCGAAAGCTGCAAAGGCCAAGCCGAAGTCCAAGCCGAAGTCGCCGCCAAAGGACGCGCCAGCTGCCGCCGAGTCGGTTGCGCCGGTCGCAGCCGAGCCCGAGTCAGTCCCCGTCCCCGTGCCGCCCAAGAAGAAGCGGGCCGTCAAACCTGTCGAAGCCAAACCTGTTGATGCGTTTGTTCCAGCTCCTGCTCCGCCGCCGCAGACGAATTAAGGACGCGCATTGGAACCCAAACCGTTTGTTCTCCTGCGCTCATGCGTGCTCTGGCGGGCTGGAGCCAAGTGGTGTAGAAGCGGCGACCATAACGCCATCAACGGGTGTTTTCTGGTCTCGAAAACCTGGAAACGTACGCCTAGCACTCAGGATACTATGCTCTCATGCAATTGGTTTTGCTCGTAATTCATATGATGATCGCCGCTGCTTTGGTGGGCGTCGTGCTGTTGCAGAAGTCTGAGGGCGGTGCGCTTGGAATCGGTGGTGGCGGTGGCGGTGGGTTCTTGACCGGTCGCGGACAGGCCAACCTGTTGACGCGCACGACGGCTATCTTGGCCGCTGCGTTCTTTGCGACCAGCCTGGGCTTGACGCTGTTGGCGCAGCATTCGGCACCGACGGGATCGGTGTTGGATCGTGCAGCACCTGTGAGTGCGCCTGCAACTTCAGGGACGCCTGTTCCCGCGACGATGGATGCAAAGCCTGCTGACTCAAAGGCGGGGGACGCGAAGCCTGCCGATGGCAAGCCTGCCGATGGGAAGCCTGCCGCACGCGGTGGTATTCTCGACAAGCTTGAGCCGCAGGCTCCACTGCCGCGCTAGTTGGATGGCATTCAGGGGAACGAGAGGGCTAGTACCCTTTTGCAAAATGAACGACCGAAAGGCGGTCGGTCATTTTGAGTCCGTCCTACCAGACGGCGGCCATTGGCCGCTCGGCGAGCGTAGGGCGACAGGGTTGATGTTTTCGCTCGCCGGTCTAGGAACCGTGCTCGTTTTCCCAAGGCTTTCGCTTTTGCCGTTGATCGTCGTGACGGCGGCGTTGGGTGGGTGTTCGGGGAATCCTGGCCCCACACTTGACGAGTTGAGCGGGGAACTTGCGCAAGACGTGGTTGGTCCCGAAGCCAAGACTGCAAGTGCTGCTGCCGTGCAGGCTAAGTGCGGCAAATGAGCGTTTGCGCATAAATCCAGGCGGGCGTGCGATTTTTGTCCGTGGAAACAAAAGAAAAAGGCTTCGAATCGTACAGGGTTCGTGTCAGAACCAAATCCCATGCAACGCTATATCTTCATTACTGGCGGCGTGGTTTCCTCGCTTGGCAAGGGTCTCACTTCAGCCGCACTCGGTGCACTGTTACAGGCACGCGGGTATTCCGTCCGGCTCAAGAAGCTCGATCCGTATCTCAACGTCGATCCGGGCACGATGAGCCCGTATCAACACGGGGAGGTGTTTGTCACCGACGATGGTGCCGAAACCGATCTCGATCTGGGCCATTACGAGCGCTTTACCGGTGTGCCGGCGAAGAAGTCGGACAATGTCACCACCGGCCGGATCTATCAGGATATTCTGACGCGCGAACGGCGCGGGGATTATCTTGGCGGGACCGTGCAGGTCATTCCGCATGTGACGGATGCCATCAAGTCGTTCGTGACCAGCGGTAACGAGGGCGTCGATTTCGTGCTGACCGAGATAGGCGGCACGGTTGGCGATATCGAGGGCCTGCCGTTCTTCGAGGCAATCCGTCAGCTTGGCAACGATCTGCCGCGCGGGAATTCGATCTACATTCATCTGACTTTGGTGCCGTATATTCCTAGCGCTGGCGAACTGAAGACGAAGCCGACGCAGCACTCTGTCAAGGAACTGCGCTCGATCGGTATTCAGCCCGATATTTTGCTGTGCCGGGCGGATCGCGAAGTTCCCGCGAGCGAGCGCCGCAAGATCGCGCTGTTTTGTAACGTGCGCGAAGAGGCGGTCATTCAGGCGCTGGACGTGGCGTCGATCTACGACGTGCCGCTTGCCTATCATCGCGAGGGTCTCGACACGGAAGTGCTGGCGGCGTTCGGGATTACCGGTGCGCCGAGCCCGACGCTGACGCGCTGGAGCACGATTTCGCACAATGTTGCCAATCCCGAAGGCGAAGTCACGATTGCGATCGTGGGCAAATACACGGGTCTCAAAGATGCCTATAAATCGCTGAACGAAGCGCTGGTGCATGGTGGGATCGCCAACCGGGTGCGGGTCAATCTCGAATGGATCGAGAGCGAGGTTTTCGAACGCGAGGATCCAGCGACCCATCTGCAAGGGGTTGACGGTATTCTGGTGCCGGGCGGGTTTGGCGAACGCGGGTCGGAGGGTAAGATCCTTGCGGCGCGGTTTGCGCGGACGAAGGGAGTGCCGTATTTCGGCATTTGCTTTGGGATGCAGATGGCGACCATCGAGGTGGCGCGCGCCAGCGGGATTGCGGCTGCGGGATCGACGGAATTCGGCGCGTGCGATGAGCCGGTCGTGGGCCTGATGACCGAATGGATGCGTGGCAATGAGCTGGAAAGCCGACGGGCCAATGGCGATCTGGGAGGCACGATGCGGCTGGGGGCGTTTCCTGCCACGTTGCGCAAAGGCAGCCGGGTGGCCGAGATTTATGGGCAGACGACGATTGCCGAACGGCATCGTCACCGGTTCGAAGTCAACTTGCGCTATCGCGAGCGGCTTGAAGCGGCAGGGTTGATCTTCTCAGGGTTGTCACCCGATGGATTGCTCCCTGAAATTGTCGAATTTGCTGGGCATCCGTGGTTTATCGGGGTGCAGTTCCACCCGGAATTGAAATCGCGACCGTTCGAGCCCCATCCACTGTTTGCGAGCTTCATCGCTGCGGCAATAGAGCAGAGTCGGCTGGTTTGACGTTTTGTGGGTGCAAATGGTATCGGACGGTCCGCTTGGGGCAGTGGTGCGATCTGGGGCAGTGTGGCGATCACGTCACGGCTCGACCATGTGTATTAGGAATATGTGCTGACTCCTGTTGCCTCTTTTCGTTGATCGTTTACTTATGGACCGGGGAAAAAATGGTTGCACGAGCCGTGGGGAATTTAATCTGATGCGTCCTGACGTCATTGAGCGGCTCGAATTTGTCAAATCTCAAATTCGGGGTGTCGAGCGCGCCTTCATGGGCGGCGGATTCGTGCATGCTGCGCACGAAGAACTCGACACAATGCAGATTTTCTTCTCGTCGCACCCGGTCGTGCTGTCGGCCGTTAAAGACGTGCGGGCGACGATCACTGATTTCCTGACGTCGAAGATCAACGGTCGCCTCGATGGGGAGGATGGTCATCATTATCCCGTTGCTGTCTGGCATTCCTACAATCGGATGGAACAGGCGATCCGCATGATTGCCACCGGTCAGGCCAATGCGAGCCAGACGGTCGCCGCCTGAGTCGCAGTGCGCTATTGGCTGATTAGAGCGGGATAGCCAGCCACAGTGCTTGTCGCTCTCTCGTTGCCACTCTTGGCGTGAGTGAGCTGGTTCGATACAAGCTCGTGTCATGAACACATCACCCATGAAGCCATCACCCATGAAGCCGTCACAACAGGCTGCCACCGACTTGCTCAAGCCGAATCCATCCGTCAAGATCGGGCCGGTGACGTTTTCCAATGCTTTACCCATCGCGGTGTTTGCCGGTCCATGTCAGATGGAAAGCCGGGCGCATGCGCTTGAGATGGCGGCGGCGCTAAAGGAGATCGCCGGGCGGCTGGGTATCGGTTTGGTTTACAAAAGCTCGTTTGATAAGGCGAACCGGACGTCGCTGTCTGGAAAGCGCGGGATTGGGCTTGATGCGGCGCTGGCCGTATTTGCCGAGGTTCGCGAGACCTACGGTTTGCCGGTCGTAACGGATGTGCATGACGCGGCGCAGTGCGCGGTGCTCGCCAAGTATGTGGATGTGCTGCAGATTCCAGCGTTCCTGTGTCGGCAAACGGACTTGCTGGTGGCGGCGGCTCAGACGGGGTGCGTCATCAAGATCAAGAAGGGGCAGTTCTTAGCGCCGTGGGACATGAAGAATGTCGTCGCGAAGGTGGTTCAATCGGGCAATTCGAATGTGTTGCTGACCGAGCGCGGGGTTTCGTTTGGCTACAACACGCTGGTCAGCGATATGCGCGCGCTGCCGATCATGGCCGAGACCGGATGTCCGGTTATTTTCGATGCGACCCATTCGGTGCAGCAGCCGGGCGGTCAGGGGACGAGTTCGGGTGGAGACCGCCGCTATGTGCCGGTGCTGGCGCGGGCTGCGGTGGCCGTTGGGGTAGCTGGGCTGTTCATCGAGACGCACGAAAAGCCCGACAGCGCGCCGTCGGATGGGCCCAATATGGTGCCGCTTGATAAGTTCGAAGGATTGATGGCGGACCTCATGGCGATTGATAAGGTCGTAAAGGCGCAGGCCCGCACGGCTGGTTGAGTGACTGGGGCTATCGCCGCTTTTTTTACCGCCCCAGGTCCCCGTTTGAGGGAGATGCTCAAGCTCCCCCGCTTTTTGGGCCTTAAGTGGATTTCGAATCCGGTTGCTGCGGTTCGTCGGCGGGCAGGGAATTGATGATACCGAAATAAGCCCAATAGGGCAGGAGGCGCGTGACTTTGGACATGAGTTTCATGCGCCAGGGGAACACGATCTCAAAGCTGCCGCGGATCAGGCCGTTGATGATGGAGTGGGTGGCACGCTCCGTGGTGACCATGAAAGGCATCGGGAACGAGTTGACCTTGGTCATCGGGGTGTCGACGAAGCCTGGATTGATGACCGTCATCTTGACGTTGTGGTCCATCAGGTCGGGATGAAGCGATTCGGCCAGGCTGATGAGGGCGGCTTTGGTTGGCGCGTAGGCGATAGCAACCGGCAAGCCGCGATAACCGGCGACGGATGAGACAATGGCGATGTGGCCGGACTTGCGGGCGATCATCGCCGGAATCAGCGGGCCGAGCGCGTTGGTCACGCCTGAATAATTGACGGCCATGGCTCTGGTAATGCCCGTCGCGTCGTAGCTTTCGGCGTCCATGGGGACCCAGACACCCGCATTGAGGATGGCAAGGTCGATGGGGCCGAGATCGCTTGCAATGGCGGCCGCAGTTGCTTGCGTGGCGGCCAGATCGGCGACGTCGAGGGGGTAGGCCTTGATGTTGAGGGAGGCTGCTTCGAGGTCGGCAAGTTTATCGGCAGAGCGTGCCGATACGGCGACTTTGGCACCGCTCGCGGCCAATCTCAGAGCGACTTCGCGACCGATGCCGCTGCTGGCGCCGGTGATCCAGATGACTTTCCAGGCGGACGGGAGGCGATAGGTGGCGGCCATTCGGCGGGGTTTTCCGTAAGGTTAGAGCCCTGTGAACGGCTGGACGATACGAGCAAGGATGCTTTTGAAGCGAGCTTTTTCTGCGCTGGCGATCAGGCAGATGCAACCTGTCTTTTGGTCGGCGACCGGTTGATGTTCCGTCTCTTCGTCCAGGTCGGCAAGGTCGCCGGCAGCGAAGTGGCCAACTCTATCGGTGTAGCTGCCGTCGAGGACGAGGGTGAGTTCAGTGCTGCCGTGGCCGTGTTCGGGCATAACCTGGCCAGGGGCGATCTTGATCAGGCGGAGGTCGCCTTTGACGCCTTCCGAGAGGGGCAAGCGGTGGTGCCAGACGCCAAGGCTCAGCCGCTTCCAGGGAACCGCGTTGAAATCGTTGCCGATAAGGCGCGTCAAGGGGTGAGGGATTGATTTTGTGGCGTCGCAGCAGGGGGCTGGGGTCCGTTTGCCAATCGAGCCGACCGCAAGGGCTGCGGGCTGCGGCGGAAGGGTTGTCATGGCGGCGCTGGGCAAGGCCGCCAGCAAGAGGCCGCCGAGGCTGTCCATCTGGGCCAGGTTGTTGCGGCAAGAGGGGCACATGGCAAGGTGGCTGGCGACGACGGCGCTCAACGCTTCGCCAAGGGTGCCGGCAGAATAGCTCATCAGGGTCGCGTCGTCCGCGTGGTGCGTGATCGTCATTTATTTCAAGTCCTCGACCGCTTCGCGGATTTTTTGATAGGCCAGTCGCATACGCGATTTTACGGTTCCTAGAGGCAAATCGAGCCGCCCGGCGATCTCGCTGTGCGACAAGCCTTCGATATACGACAAGGACACCACTTCGTGCTGATCGGGCGGTAAAGACGCCAGGACGGACTGAACGCGGGACCGCCGTTCGGCCTCGGACACCGCTTCATCCGGCAGTATATCGCTGGATGCGGTCTCTTCGTGGCCCTCGGGCAATTCCTGCCATGGGAACTCTTTACGAAGGCGATCAATTCTTAGATTGCGGGCGATCGTAAAAATCCACGTTGTCGGGCTGCCTTTGTCACCGGAATACAACGCGGCCTTGCGCCAGACGGTTAACAAGGTCTCCTGGGCGAGCTCTTCGGCGGTGTTGGCATCGGCGCCCTGCCTCATCATGTAGGACTTGACGCGCGGGGCGTAGGTCTGGAACAGCTGACGGAAAGCGTCAACATCGCGGTGTTCGGCCACCTGCTGAAGGAGATCAGCCATCGGGTTTTGGGACTCACTGGGGTTGAGGCGCATCGTTTGTCGCGCCGCTATAATGGCGGCACCATAACTGAAGCTACGGTGCATTGTCAGCATCGTGTTGCGGCTTACTTGGCTGGAGTGCCAGTTTAGGGGTTGGGCTGGTCTGCAACCCGGACTACGTTCGTTTCAGTTCTCCGGGCCGATTCGTGATCCTGCAGGGTTTTTGCGTGAATGATGTGACGCTGAATGAAGTTGCGGTGCTGCTTGCAGCGCTGGCATTGGCTGCCCCGTTGGCCAAATGGCTTGGGATGGGGACGGTACTTGGTTATCTCGGGGCAGGCGTCATTTTGGGGCCGTTCGGCATTCAGCGCGTATTTTCGGCGACGGATGCCAAGGAACTGCTGCATCTGGCCGAATTCGGCGTCGTGCTGCTGCTGTTTTTAATCGGGCTCGAACTCAAACCGAGGCGGCTCTGGTCGATGCGGTCGTCGATCATTGGGCTTGGTGGGGCGCAGGTCGGGTTGACGGCGGCCGTGCTCGCATTGCTCTGCATGATGTTTGGGCTGCCGTGGCGGAGCGCGTTTTTCGTCGGCCTCGTGCTCGCGTTATCATCGACGGCGTTTGCGTTGCAGGTGCTGGAGGAGAACGGCGAGCTTGCAGCACGGCATGGGCGGCTGGCGTTTGCGGTGCTGCTGTTTCAGGACTTGGCGGCGATTCCGCTGATCGCGCTCGCGCCACTGTTTTCAATATCAGCTGGGGCTACCGCCTCGGGGATGGACTTGCTGGCAGCGGTCAAGGCGCTCGCGACGATTGGGGGCGTGATCGTGGTAGGGCGGTTTGCGCTCGATCCGGTTCTGCAGATTGTGGCGCGGGCCAAGGTGAAAGAGGCGATGACGGCGGCGGCGTTGCTGTTGGTCGTCGTCGTGACAATTGTCATGCAGGCAGCGGGCTTGTCAGCCGCGCTAGGAGCGTTTTTGGCGGGGGCGCTGCTGGCCGAAAGCTCGTACCGGCATGAGTTGGAGGCGGATATCGCGCCGTTCGAGGGGTTGCTGCTCGGGCTGTTTTTTACAGCCGTCGGGATGTCGCTCAATCTTGCGCTGCTGGTGGCGCATCCGTTGCTGGTGGCAGGACTCGTGGCCGGGTTGGTGGCCGTTAAAGCAGGCGTGCTTGGCGGGCTTGGCATGTGGCGCGAAGGGCTGGCGGCAAGCCCTGCGCGGCGGTTGGGACTATCGCTGAGCCAGGGCGGGGAGTTTGCTTTCCTGCTGGCGGCGGTCGGGGCAACGGTTGGTGTGCTCACGCGCGATCAGGCGGGTTTGTTGAATGTCGTCGTGACACTGTCGATGGTGGCGACGCCGCCGTTGCTGATTGCTGACCGCTGGCTCACCGGGAACGCCAAGAAGGCGATGCCGCTATATGACAAGCCACCGGAAAATGACGGGCATGTGATCATTGCCGGTTTTGGGCGCGTGGGGCAGGTTGTGGCGCGGGTGCTGCGGGCGAAGAAAATCCCGTTTACGGCGCTCGATATTTCCGCCGAGCAGATTGAATTCGTTAAGAAATTCGGGTCGCAGGCGTTTTACGGCGATGCCAGCCGGATCGATATTTTAGAGGCCGCGCAGGCCAGCAAAGCGCGGGCGTTCGTGCTTGCTATCGACGACGTGGAGGCATCGATGCGGACAGCGGCGATCGTGCGGGCGAATTATCCGGGGTTGCCGATTTATGCCCGGGCGCGCAACCGGACGCACGCGCACCGGTTGCTGGATCTGGGCATCGCCGAGGTGCATCGCGAGACGTTTCATTCCTCGCTCGTCATGACGCGCAAGGTGCTGGGCGGACTTGGGATCGGTGATCGTGAGGTTGAGAAGATGATCGCGACGTTCAAGTCGCAGGACGAAAAGCGGTTGATCGAAGACTACAAGCACTACACGGACCAGGAAAAGCTGGTCGAGCGGGCGCGGTCGGATGCGGCACGGCTCGAAAAGCTGTTCGAAGAGGATGGCTTACAAGCCGCCGCGAGCGAGGCCAAGGCTGGGGAACAGGTTAAAGGCGCGAAGAAAGATAAGGCGGTATCGTGAATTTCGCGTTTGGGGGGCGGCGCCGTGGCCAGTCGTTGGGTCGAGTAGTCCTCGCGCCTTTTTCCCCGCGCTGGACGCGTTTTCGCCATGCTGGACGCTTTTTCCCCATGCTGGACGCTTGGACGCAGCGCGGTTACACCTCACGGACATTATGACAGGTTTGATGACAGGCGAGGCCGGATGCGGCTTGGCGAAAACAGGATTTTGAGATGGCCGTAGGCGAACAGGGATTGCAGGCGAAATATCGCGAAATGGCGGCGGCGATCCGCGTTTTGTCGATGGATGCGGTGGAGGCCGCCAAGTCGGGGCATCCGGGCATGCCGATGGGGATGGCCGATGTGGCGGCGGTGCTGTTTTCGGAAGGTTTGTCGTTTGATCCTGCCGATCCCGACTGGGCCAACCGGGACCGGTTCGTGCTGTCGGCGGGGCATGGCTCCATGCTGTTGTATTCGCTGCTTTATCTGGCAGGGTATCCCGGTATGACGATGGAGGAGATCAAGAATTTTCGCCAGCTTGGGTCCAAGACTGCAGGCCATCCGGAATATGGTCACGCGGCGGGTATTGAAACCACCACGGGGCCGCTCGGGCAGGGCATTGCCAATGCGGTCGGCATGGCGCTGGCGGAACGCTTATTGGCGGCGCGGACGGGTGATTTGGTCGATCATCACACGTATTGCATCGCGGGCGATGGCTGTTTGATGGAAGGCATTTCGCACGAGGCCATTTCCCTTGCGGGGCACTTGCAACTCGGCAAGCTGATCGTGCTGTTCGACGACAATTCCATCACCATCGACGGCGCGACCGGGCTTAGCGTTTCGGACGATCAGTTGGCGCGGGCGCAGGCGTCGGGCTGGAACACGATGCGGGTCGACGGCCACGATACGGCGGGCGTGTCGAAGGCGCTCGCGAAGGCGAGGGCCGATACGACCAAGCCATGGTTGATCGCGTGCAAGACAGTCATCGGGTTTGGTGCGCCGACAAAGGCTGGGACATCTGGCGCGCATGGCGGGGCGCTGGGGGCGGCCGAAATCGCGGGGGCGCGCGAGAAGCTCGGGTGGACGGCCCCGGCGTTTGTTATTCCTGAGCATATTCTAGCTTCGTGGCGGCAGACGGGCGAGCGCGGCAAGGTCGCCAGCACCAAATGGAAGGCGAAGTTCGATAAGGCGTCGCCCGAGGTGAAGGCGGCGTTGGCGGAGATCGATCCGAAGGCCGTGGCGCAGGGGATTGCGGCGGCCAAGATTGCGTTCCTGGCCGATACGGCAAAACGGGCGACGCGGGTGTGGTCGCAGATGACGCTCGAACATCTGGTGCCGCTGGTGCCGCAGTTGCTGGGCGGGTCGGCGGATTTGACAGGGTCGAACGGGACCAAGACCAAGCAGCATGTGCCGGTCAATGCGGGCAAGTTCGGCGGCAACTACATTCATTACGGCGTGCGCGAGCATGGGATGGCGGCGGCGATGAACGGCATCGCACTGCACGGGCCGTTCGTGCCTTACGGTGGCACGTTCCTGGTGTTTTCGGACTATTGCCGCCCTTCGGTGCGGTTGTCGGCGCTGATGAAACAGCGCGTCGTCTACATCTTCTCGCATGACAGCATCGGCGTCGGCGAAGACGGGCCGACGCATCAACCGGTTGAGCATCTGGCGGCGCTGCGGGCGATGCCGAACCTGCTCGTGCTGCGTCCAGCGGACGCCATCGAGACGGCGGAGTGCTGGGAAATGGCGCTCAATGCGACGGGCACGCCGTCGGTGCTGGCGCTGACGCGCGATGGCGTCGCGACCGTGCGGAATGCTGCCGACAGCAAGACGAACTTGTCGGCCAAGGGTGCGTACGTGACGAGCGGGGCTCCGGCCAAGCGGGACGTGACGCTGATCGCGACGGGCTCCGAGGTTGGGCTGGCGTTGTCGGCGCGGGACGCTTTGGCGAAGACCGGAGTGCAGGCGGCGGTGGTGTCGATGCCGAGCTTTGAAGCGTTCCGCAAGCAAGAT
This sequence comes from Hyphomicrobiaceae bacterium, assembly GCA_031417455.1. GTDB lineage: Bacteria > Pseudomonadota > Alphaproteobacteria > Rhizobiales > Hyphomicrobiaceae > JANXVY01. The sequence goes on from JANOVN010000333.1 coordinate 15,151, forward strand.
CGCGCGTATCGCGATGAGGTGCTGGGAACCGCGCCGCGGATTGCCATCGAGGCGGGTGTCAAGTCGTGCTGGTATGAGTGGCTGCGGCCGGACGATCAATTCATCGGGATGAGCGGGTTTGGCGCATCGGCACCCGCGCCTGAGCTTTACAAGCATTTTGGAATTACGGTCGAAGCGATCATTGAGGCAGCTAAGGCTGTGAAGAAGTGACAGCCCGGGGACTCGCTAAGTCTGGTCGGGCTTAATAGTCTTCCGGCGCTGGACCCCTTGCCAAAGTTGAGAAAACTCAGGGATACGACAATGAACCTCGACAAGCTCAAGACAACCGCAGGCGTGGAACTGGCTGGCAAGCGCGTGCTGGTGCGCTGCGATTTGAACGTGCCGACAAAAGACGGTGTCGTCACGGACGCGACGCGGCTTGAGCGGATCGTGCCGGGTTTGCGCGATCTGGCCAAGCGCGGGGCGCGGGTGATCGTGATTTCGCATTTTGGACGGCCCAAGGGTGGCCCGTCGGTTGAGTTCAGTTTGGCGCCAGTGGCGAAGAAGCTTGGCGAATTGATCGGGCAGCCGGTGCATTTTGTGTCTGATTGCATCGGTGAGGCGGCGGCGGCTGGCGTGGCGAAGGTGAAGCCGGGCGAGATCGCGGTGCTGGAGAATTTGCGCTTCCATAAGGGCGAAGAGAAGAACGACGCGGAATTTGCCAAGGCGCTGGCGGCATCGGGCGACATTTTTGTGGGTGATGCGTTCTCGTGCGCGCATCGGGCTCATGCGTCGA
>JANOVN010000334.1:0-4501 GCA_031417455.1 Hyphomicrobiaceae bacterium
CGCGATGCTGCTGATCATCGTGTACGTCGGAGCGGTGGCGGTGCTGTTCTTGTTCGTCACCATGATGCTGGACGTGGATTTCGCCGAACTCAAGGCGGGGTTCATCAAGAACGCGCCGGTCGGATTGATCGTTGGCGGCATCGTGCTGGCGGAGCTGGTGGCGTTGTTCGTCGGGCGCACGATCAATCTGGGAATGGGGCAAAAGCTCGCGGCTGCTGCACCGGTTGGGGTTCATAATACCAAGGCGCTCGGGCTGCTGATTTATACGAAGTACGTGTACTTCTTCCAGGCTTCCGGGTTGATCCTGCTGGTTGCCATGATTGGTGCAATTGTGCTGACACATCGCCGCCGCGAAGACGTGAAGCGGCAGAACATCTCGGCGCAGAACGCACGCACGCCAGCAACGGCGATGGAAGTGATCAAGGTGCCGAGCGGGGGGTATACGATTCCGGCTAAGAAGGCCGCGCCGGTTGTGGCGGAGAAGGCCAAGGCGGAGGCTGCGGAATGACCATCGGAATTGCGCATTATCTCGTTGTTGCGGCGTGTCTGTTTACGCTGGGCATTTTGGGGATCTTTTTGAACCGCAAGAACGTGATCGTCATCTTGATGTCGATCGAGTTGATGCTGCTCGCGGTCAATATCAATCTGGTCGCGTTCTCGTCGTTCCTCGGCGATCTGACGGGGCAGGTTTTTGCGCTGTTTATTCTGACCGTTGCGGCGGCCGAAGCAGCCATCGGGCTTGCGATCATCGTCGTCTATTTCCGTAACCGCGGATCGATTGCGGTCGAAGACATCAACATGATGAAAGGGTAGTGCAGGAGGGAGTAGGGAGTAGGGAGTGGGGAGTTGCTTCATGTCCAACCAAGTGATGTCGTATCGTGACTTGATTGTTTGGCAAAAGGCGCTCGCGTTAGCCGCGATTTGCTACCGGAAGACGAAGACGCTGCCCGCGTCGGAGATTTATGGAATGACTTCTCAGATCAGGCGGGCTGCAGCTTCGATCCCGGCTAATATCGCTGAGGGTTACGGACGTGAAAATACAGGGTCTTACATTCAATTTCTCCGCATCGCGCAGGGTTCGCTGAAAGAGCTTGAAACGCATGTCCTGCTTGCTGAAACGGTCGAATTGTTTACGAACGAAACATCTGAGGAGCTACTTCTCGAATGCGAAACTGTCGGAAAGCTCCTCAGGGCATTAATACGCGCCTTACAGGCGAAGGAAGCACGGCCATGACCTACTCCCTATTCCCAACTCCCAACTCCCTGTTACTTTCATGATCTATAAAGCGATTGTTTTTCTGCCGCTGTTGGGCGCGCTCGTTGCGGGGTTGTTTGGGCGGGTGATCGGGGCGCGGGCGTCGGAGATCGTGACCACTGCGCTGCTGCTTGCGTGCGCGGCGTTGTCGTGGGTTGCGTTTGTGCAGGTGGGTTTGGAGCATCAAACCGATAAAATCCCGCTGATGCGGTGGATTTCGTCGGGTGAACTCGATGTGTCGTGGGCGCTGCGGATCGATACGCTGACGGCGGTGATGCTGGTCGTGGTGACGACGGTGTCGAGCCTCGTGCATGTGTATTCCATCGGCTACATGCACGAAGACGACTCGCGGCCCCGGTTCTTTGCCTATCTTTCGCTGTTTACGTTCGCCATGCTCATGCTGGTGACAGCGGACAACCTCGTGCAGATGTTTTTTGGCTGGGAAGGCGTGGGTCTTGCCTCGTACCTGCTGATCGGGTTTTGGTATCATAAGCCTTCGGCCAACGCTGCAGCTATCAAAGCGTTCGTCGTCAACCGCGTCGGCGACTTCGGGTTTGCGCTGGGGATTTTCGCCTTGTTCGCCGTGACTGGGTCGGTCGGGTTCGACAAGATTTTTGCCGACGCTCCGGCGCTGGCTGGCAAGACGTTCATGATCTTTGGCATGCAGGCCGACATCATGACCGCAATCTGCCTGCTGCTGTTCATGGGCGCGTGCGGTAAGTCGGCCCAGCTTGGCCTGCACACGTGGTTGCCGGACGCGATGGAAGGCCCGACGCCGGTGTCGGCGCTGATCCATGCAGCGACCATGGTCACCGCCGGCGTGTTCATGGTCGCTAGGTTGTCGCCGCTGTTTGAATTGGCACCGGAAGCCAGCAAGGTCGTGATGTATGTGGGCACCGCGACGGCGTTCTTTGCCGCGACCGTGGGTCTGGTGCAGAACGACATCAAGCGGGTGATCGCGTATTCGACGTGTTCGCAGCTTGGCTACATGTTTGCAGCGCTTGGTGTTGGTGCTTATGGCGCGGGCATATTCCATCTGTTCACGCACGCATTCTTCAAGGCGCTGCTGTTTTTAGGCGCTGGCTCGGTCATCCATGCTATGCACCACGAGCAGGACATGAGGAACATGGGCGGGCTCGCGAAGAAGATCCCGATCACGTTCGCGATGATGACGATTGGGACGCTGGCGCTGACCGGCGTTGGTATTCCGCATTACTTTGGGTTTGCCGGGTTCCATTCGAAGGATGCGATCATTGAAGCGGCCTACGCCGCGCATACGCCGAACAATATCGTGTTCTGGGCGCTGGTTGCGGCCGCATTCATGACGTCGTTTTATTCGTGGCGGCTCGTATTCATGACGTTCTTCCAGTCGCCGCGCTGGGGGCATGACGATCACGGGCACGACGGTCATGGACATGATGCACACGGGCACGAGCCGCATGAGAGCCCGATGGTGATGCTCGTTCCATTATTCGTGCTGGCAGCTGGTGCCGCGTTGGCGGGCGTGGTGTTTGCGCCGTACTTCATCGGGCACGACTACAAAGAGTTCTGGGGCAAGGCGCTGTTGGAAGGTCCCAACAACCACATAATGCACGCGATGCATGAGATCCCGCGTTGGGTTGGATTTGCACCGTTCGTTGCCATGCTGTCGGGGCTGGCGCTGGCGTATGTGTACTACATTGCGGCGCCTGGGTTGCCAGCCGCGACCGCGCGGGCGTTCAAGCCGGTCTATCTGTTCTTCCTCAACAAGTGGTACTTCGACGAGCTGTATGATTTCTTGTTTGTGAGGCCCGCGTTCTGGATCGGGCGGGTGCTGTGGAAGGGTGGCGACGGGGCTATTATCGATGGCACCATCGACGGGACCGGCGCTGCGGTGCTGGCTGGTACGCGCCGCGCCGTGGGGCTGCAAACCGGGTTTGTCTACCACTACGCTTTTGCCATGTTGATCGGGGTTGCCGCGATCATGTCGTATATGATCGTCGCTACGGGGGCCTTTAGATGATCAACCTCACCGGAGTGCCGATCCTTTCGATCGTTACCTTCTTTCCGATTTTGGGTGCGCTGTTTATCGCCTGTCTCAACAAGGACGCGGCGGGCAATGCGCGCTGGGCCGCATTGTGGGTGACGCTGCTGACGTTTGCGGCGTCGCTGCTCATCTGGATCAACTTCGATACCGGCAATCCGGGATTTCAGTTCGTCGAGACCAAGAATTGGCTCGGGGCGATGAAGTACAAGATGGGTGTCGACGGCATTTCGATGCTGTTCGTGATCCTGACAACCTTCCTGATGCCGCTGTGCATTCTGGCAAGCTGGCAATCCATCGACACCCGTGTACGCGAATATATGATCGCGTTTCTGGTGCTTGAGAGCTTGATGATCGGCGTGTTCTGCGCGCTCGATCTGGTGCTGTTTTATCTGTTCTTCGAAGCTGGCCTCATTCCGATGTTCCTGATTATCGGCATCTGGGGCGGCAAGCGGCGCGTGTATGCGAGTTTCAAGTTCTTCCTCTACACGCTGCTCGGCTCGCTGTTGATGCTGGTGGCGCTGCTGTACCTGTATTTCAAGTCGGGTGGCAGCTTCGCGATCCTCGATTGGCACAAGCTGCCCTTGCCGCTCTCGGCCCAGAGCCTGCTGTTCTTCGCCTTCTTCGCCGCCTTTTCTGTCAAGGTGCCGATGTGGCCGGTGCACACCTGGCTGCCCGACGCCCACGTCGAGGCGCCCACCGGCGGCTCGGTGGTGCTGGCGGCCATCATGTTGAAGCTGGGCGCTTATGGCTTCTTGCGTTTCTCGATGCCGATCGCACCCGATGCCAGCCGCGAATACGCCTGGTTCATCATCGCGCTCAGCCTGATTGCCGTGCTGTACATCGGCCTGGTGGCCCTGGTGCAGCAAGACATGAAAAAGCTGGTCGCCTACAGCTCGATCGCGCACATGGGCTTCGTGACCTTGGGCTTCTTCATCTTCAATGAGCTGGGTGTTTCGGGCGGCCTGGTGCAGATGATCAGCCACGGCTTTGTCTCGGGCGCGATGTTCTTGGCCATCGGCGTGCTGTACGACAGGGTGCACAGCCGCGAGATTGCCAGCTACGGCGGCGTGGTCAACACCATGCCCAAGTTTGCGGCCTTTGCTTTGTTCTTCACGATGGCCAATTGCGGCCTGCCGGGCACCGGTGGCTTTGTCGGCGAATGGATGGTGATCCTGGGCACGGTGTCGGCCAACTTCTGGCTGGCGGCGATTGCCGCCACC
>JANOVN010000335.1:0-7132 GCA_031417455.1 Hyphomicrobiaceae bacterium
GTCCCGCCTTGTGCCAGTTCCATCAGCGCCGGCATTGTCATTTCAATGCGCTTGATGCCGTTCTCGATCTGCTTGGCATAGCCCGAAAACTCCTGCCCCAACGTCAGCGGCGTCGCATCTTGCGTATGCGTGCGGCCGATCTTGATGATGTGAGTCCAGCTCTTCGCCTTCGCGTCGAGTGCCGCATACAGGTGCCGCAGCGCAGGCAGCAGCTTGTGATGAATTTCTTCGGCGCACGCGACATGCATCGCCGTCGGATAGGTGTCGTTCGACGACTGGCTCATGTTGACGTGATCGTTGGGGTGCACCGGCTTCTTCGAGCCCATCACGCCGCCAAGCATTTCAATCGCCCGGTTCGAGATCACCTCGTTCGCGTTCATGTTCGACTGGGTACCCGAGCCGGTCTGCCACACGACCAGCGGGAAGTGCTCGTTGAGGCGACCGTCGATCACTTCCTGTGCCGCCGCGACGATGGTCGCAGCAATATGGGCATCCAACCCGCCGAGCTTCGCATTCGTCTCCGCCGCCGCCCGCTTCACGATACCGAGCGCGCGGATCACTGGAACCGGCTGCCGTTCGGTGCCGATCTTGAAATTCCCCAACGAGCGCTGGGCTTGCGCACCCCAATAGGCGTTGGTGGCGACTTCGATAGGTCCAAAGGTATCGGATTCGGTGCGCGTCGTGGTCATGGGGGGCTCGCGGGTTGCTCGTTGGTTTTGATCCAGCTTGGCCTAGCACTCCAAGCCCCAACCCTCAAATGCGACGGAAGTCGTCACATCTTGCCCGTCGCGACTAAATCGCTGATTGCCCGTTCGCAGCGCCGATCCTGGCGTCGATGTCGACCATCGCGCATCCCTTGGCCTTCAGCGACATGTTGTAAGCGTCTGCCGCAGCCCGTTCGGTCCTGATCTGAGCCAGCGCTGGATTGTCGTCGCCCGGATTTCCGAACATGCGGGCAAGCAATGCCGAAAGCGTCGGCGCCCCAAGCTCCGCGTTCTTCTTGGCCTGTTCCTTGAGCGCGGTAATACTCGCAACGCGCGCGCCCACCGCATTTTCAAGTCCGCCGCAATGCCAGTTTTGCTCTAACGACGACAACCGATAACCGCTTGGCTGGCCCAGCGATCCAGTCGCTACATCCAGTCCGTTGGCGCACCCGCCCACCAGCCCCGCCGCAACGAAACTGGCCAGCACAACGAATTTGCCGGAAATGGAACGAATACCGGCGAGCGAAAACATCGACTCTTTCGCCCTGCGCTCGCCGGGCGGCCAATGGCCGCCGTCCGGTAGGACGCACTCAAAATGAATGACCTCCTTTGGGTCATTCATTTTGCAAAAAGGTATAAGCAAGGGGGAGGCCAAGCAGGATCTCGCGCAGAAAAACCATCACAACCGACGCAAAATCCGTGACGCCGACACTTGACCTCTGGGGATGTTACCAGTGAGGCCGATTGACAGCATCTCAGCACAATTGCGTCTACGCACGATTTATATCCAGTAGGCGGCCTTTGGCAACATGAAGCAGTGCCCGGAGCGCTAATCCTTCCGGCCCGATCCTTCCGGCCTGAGCAACATCCGTTGAATATGATTATTTCTTTCTGAACGCGTCCAGGCTGACCACCTGAGCAGAGCCGCCATTCGGCTTCTCGCCGCCCGCTGGGTTTGGCTCCTCGGTCATCTCAGAGCCTTCACTGGCCCGCAAGGGCGCAAGCGCTGGTGCCATAGGCTTGGCCTTCGGCAAGCTCTGTACCGGCGACGGCTTGGTCAGCGTCGTGGGAGCCTGCGTGGGCACCGAACTCAGCGTCGCCGTCGTTGCCGGATCGCGGCCACCGGCCTCGCGTTCCGAGCGGGTCCTGGCCCGCGCCGCACGCGGCTTCTTTGGCTTGCTGCCAACGCTCCGCGGATCGTCGATTTCGCCGTCCAGACCATCGCTATCGGCAATGGCCGGTTCTTCAAAGTGCAGCACGTAGCGCACGCTGGGATCGAGGAATACCTTGATCGCATTGAACGGCACCACCAGCCGCTCGGGGATACCGTCAAACGTCAGCTTGACCTCGAACCGCTCGTCGCTGATCGCTAGGTCCCAGAACCTATGTTGGAGAACAATCGTCATTTCACTGGGATACTTTTCGCGCAGCCGCTTCGACAGGATCACGCCTGGCGCGCGCACATCAAACGAGATGTACAGATGGTGCTCGCCCGGCAGCCCTGATTTGGCCACCCGCACAAGAACGGACCTGACAAGCCCGCGCAGGGCCTCAAGTTGGAGGCTATCGTAATCGATGGTCGCGTCTGCCGTCATGCCGTCTCGCTCAACTTTTTTCAGCAGCGCCGCCAGCGCCATCACGTAACGTAACCGGTGTTCAGCCGCGCTCCCCCCGGGTACGGGAGGAGAATAAAGTGGAGGGCTTCCTGTTGCCCGGTGCCCTCCGGACCGCGCCTTACCCGGCTAGGGGCAAGGGCTTAGTTTCAGGCTTTTGGCACTGCATTAAGCAGCGACAGCGGCCTCAGCGTAGTTGTCATTGGCAACTATTCTGGATGGTCCGATGACGGTGGTACCATGCCGAACGAAAGATAGCCCTTTACACCCTCGTCGATCCTAGTTCGCCCCCATCAGATACCACTGCAAGCTGCAGGTCAGTGGCATGTGGTGGAGGCGCCGGGTACCGCCCCCGGGTCCGAATGGCTTATTACGACGTCCATTTATCGCTATAGCCGGACGAATCCGGCAGACACAGTATAGGTGGGAACGCGTTAAAAAAAAAGAGCGTCGAAACATCTGTCGGTTAGGATCGTTGACTAGGGTGGTCAGACAGACCATTCCAAACGAGATGAACGGGTACATGAATATGCAGGTGATGATGGAAACTTCCCCCGAAATTGTCCCGCAAGTCCCTCAGCCCCCACAGCAATACGCGATGTTCCGTGGCCCATCGGCCTACGTTCCCAGGACGCCTTGGCTCCCGCTGGCGGGTATCGGCGCATCACTTGGAATCTTTTTGGGCGCAGTCTTAGCCGTTGGCTTGGCGATGCTGACCGCCGCGCTGCTGAAGTTTTCGACCGAGGAAGTGGTGTTTCAAATCATCGCGACCCTGGTCCAGCAAGTCGCCATGATCGGCCTGACCTGGTTTGCAGCCGCCCGCTACGGCGGATACGCTGTCGATGTCTTAGCTCTTCGCGCCCCCGCGCAGGGGTTCAAGGCCTATTGGGTGTCGCTTCTGCTGTTGGCGTTGGCAACCGTTGGCATGAGCACCCTCATCCACCTGATCGGGTTTACGGTCGATAAGGACGACATCAAACTCTTCGAGGCCATGTTCAAATCGAACTGGTGGTGGCTGGCGGTCATCCTGGTCGGCGTCGGTGCGCCGCTATCTGAGGAATTCCTTTGCCGTGGCTTCCTGTTTTCCGCCCTCGCCAAGTCACGCATCGGAAGCTGGGGCGCCGCCGTCGTCACCTCGCTCGGCTTTGCTCTGGCCCACCCCTATTCGGTCCTCGCCGTCACCCAGGTCTTCGTCATCGGCATGCTTTTCTCATGGATGCTGGTGCGTACCGGCAGCCTGCGTGTGACAATAGCGTGCCATGCGATCTTCAACACGCTACAAGCGCTGATGTTGATGCATGGTGTCACCCCCCCCTGATGCGCGGACCAATCTCGTATGCCCCACACAACCGGCACGAACGCACTCGACGCCTATTGGATGCCGTTCACGGCCAACCGGGCCTTCAAAGCACGCCCGCGCATGATCTCTGGCGCGTCGGGTATGCACCTGTCGACGCCCGATGGCCGCACCGTCCTCGACGCGACCTCGGGTCTCTATTGCGTCAACGCCGGTCATGGCCGCTTTGAAATCACCACCGCCATCCAACGCTCTGCCGCAACCCTCGACTACGCGCCGGCTTTCCAATTCGGCCACCCCGCAGTCTTTGAACTCGCCTCCCGCCTCACGCTTCTAGCCCCCGGCGACCTCAACCACGTCATGCTCGCCACCTCCGGATCGGAGGCCGTCGAATCAGCCCTCAAGATCGCGCTGGCCTACCACAAGGCTCGCGGCGAGGGCGGTCGCACCCGCCTGATAGGTCGTGAACGCGGCTACCACGGCGTCGGCTTCGGCGGCATCTCCGTGGGTGGCATGGTCGCCAACCGCAAAGCGTTCGGCACAATGCTCGCAGGCGTCGACCACCTGCCCACGACCTACAACCGCGACCAGCAGGCCTACACCATCGGGGAACCCGAATGGGGCGCGCACTTGGCCGACGACCTCACCCGCCTCATCGGCCTCCACGACGCATCCACCATCGCCGCCGTCATCGTCGAGCCCGTCGCCGGCTCGACCGGCTGCTTGCCCCCGCCCAAAGGCTACCTGGAGCGCCTTCGCAAAATCACTGCCGATGCCGGAATCCTGCTCATCTTCGACGAAGTCATCACGGCCTTTGGCCGCTTGGGCCACGCCTTCGCCGCGCAGCGCTATGGTGTCGTCCCCGACATGATCTGTTTCGCCAAAGGCGTCAGCAACGGCGCGGTCCCGCTCTCGGGCGTCCTCGTCCGTGCTCCGATCTACGACGCCCTCATGACCGGCCCCGAACACATGGTCGAACTGTTCCACGGCCACACCTATTCCGGCCACCCCTTAGCCGTCGCAGCTGGCCTCGCGACCCTCGACATCTACCGCGACGACAACCTGTTCGAGCGCGCACTCGACTTGGAGCCGCGCTTCGCCGAAATCATGATGACCCTGAAAGGCGCGCCCCACGTCGCCGACATCCGCACCATCGGCCTCATGTGCGGCATCGACTTGACGCCCGACGCAGCCAAACCCGGCGCTAAAGGCTTCGCCCTCATGGACCACGCCTTCCGCGAGGCAAACCTCTACGTTCGCGTCGGCGGCGACACCGCAATCGTCGCCCCCTCGCTGATCGCGACCGAGCAAGACCTCCTCCAGATCCGCGACCACCTCGCCCGCTCCCTCGCCGCAATCTAGGGTGCTTCCGGGCATGCCCCCCGCAGGCGGCGGTGTGAGCGGTTTTGCGGCCAAAGAAGCACGACACGAATTCTCCTTCCACTGATTTCCCGGACAAGTGCGCCCTTGCGCACGCCGATCCGGGATCGTTACCTCTCACCATGCAATGGCCCCGGCTCTGCATCGCTCGCTGTGCTCGCAACGCCGTCCGGGGAAGCATTGTGGGGACACAGAATTTAAACCGACAGCCGTGAGCTTGCCGGCCCTCGGGCTCGACCCAAGGGCCGCGGTCTTTCCCCGCCCCACAACCCCAGGCTGCATCACCCTAATACCTGTTCAAAAGCCAGCCTCCACCATTGCCTCGAATCACGCACGGGCGTGTGCTTGCTGCAAATTGAGTCGGATTCGGCGAGCCAAAAAACCATGACGATACACCTGACCCCGCTACCCCATGACGGTCCAGCCTCTGGCCTCGCGCCTGACATGCGCAGAGCTCCTGCGGCGAGCGCTGCCACCGATATCTTCATCGGCTCGGCCATCGCCATTGTTGGCCTCTCCGTCGCGATTTTCGCAGGCGTCCATCTCGCACTTCCCCCGCTGTTCGCGGTGATCGCAGGGCTTGTCTTCGCCATCGCCGCCGGGACCCTCCATGTCCGCCTCGCCCGCCCTTCTGCTTCGAGTTCTTCCTACGCGCGCCCGGTCATGAATATGCCCGCACGCCGCACGCCGTCGCTGGATGCTGCCCGCGCAATGGCACCCGCCTTCGACGCGCCTTCATTCGCCAAACACCCCGCACTCGCAATGGCCGCCGCCGAGACGGCAGCGCCTGCAACCGTCCCCGCCGATGCTTCATCCTCGACTGTTGAGCCAAGCGACCTCGCGCTGGCCTTGCTCGCCAGCCTAAACGCTTCGGCGGAGGTAAAGGCTGCGCCCCAAATCCCAGCCAGCGCACCTCCCGAACCCGGCGCATGGACTTGGGCGATTGCCGCCCAGCTCGAGCAACAGGCTCCCGCTGCTACCCCCGCGCCCGCACACCCCGCAAACCCGCATGCCTTCGCCAACGACACCGAAACCGAAGTCCAGCGTGTCGAGCGTCTGGTGAAGCGGCTGGCGGACAACGTCAACCAGGCTCAGGCCATGCGCCAAGCGCAAATCTCGGCAACCCAGCCAGCCGACCCACACGACGGCGAGCAGTTGGCCCTGTTCAACGAGTCGGGCGACCCAAACGTGCAGCTTGAAGCGTCCATCAATGCCCTCCGTCGGGCCAACGCCGCTCATCCCATCCCAGACGCAGCGTCGGCAGCCGAAGTAGCGCCGCCCGCGACCGTCATTGCGCGCGATCCCGCCCGTGATTCCCAAGCCGACAGCCAGCGCAGTAAAATCTTGTCGGCGCTGAATGCGCAGCGCATCGACGTTTACCTGGAGCCGATTCTCGAACTGGCCGGCCAGCGTCCGCAGCACTACGAAGTCTCCATCGCGCTGCGCACCTACGGCGGCCACGCCATCGACCTGACCCACGCAGCCAACGACCTGAGCGGCACCGGCCTCTTGCCCCTCATCGATCAGGCCCGCATCGCGCACGCCGCAAACGTCGCCCGCCGCTTGGCCGACCGCGGCAAAGGCGGTGCGGTATTCGCCGAGTTGAACGGCGAGACGCTCGACGACGGCGGCTTCCAGGAAACTTTCGCCAACGACACGATCTCGGTTGGCGCGTTCCCGGGCCAACTTGTGCTGACGCTCCCACAGGCCCACGTCGCAACCTTCACCGCCGCCGACTGGCACACGTTGGCCCGTCTGCGCGAAGCAGGTTTCGGCTTTGCCCTGTCGGACGTAACCAGCCTGGACATGGACTTCCCCCGCCTGCGCGATGCCGGTTTCGTCTTCGCAAGGCTCGATGCTGAAACCTTCTTGATCGGCCTGCCGACCTCCGGCGGAGTAGTCCCGCCCGCCGATATCTGCCGTCACCTTGCCGCATCGGGCTTGATGCTGATCGTCGGCGGCATCCTGGAAGACAGCCAGCTCGCCCGCATCTTCGGCTTCGGCGTCCTCTTCGGCCAAGGTCGTCTGTTCGGCGGCCCCCGCCCGATGAAATCCGAAGTTCAATCCCCGCCGCAGCACTCTTATCCCTCCGCGTCGGCGTCCCCAGCCGAGTAATCGGTGGCTTGATTTGCCCCGCA
>JANOVN010000336.1:0-3094 GCA_031417455.1 Hyphomicrobiaceae bacterium
GTTGGATGTCGTCAGCCCTCAATAGTCAATCCCGGCCTTCACGCACCCCCTCAATACGCCCGTGCCACCAGCACTTGCTCCACCGCAGGCTGCCCGGTGAACAGGCACGGTCCGCTGACCGGTTCCTGCCCCAACGGCGCATTACGGATCGTCAGCTTTAACGCCTTGAGCTTGTCGGCAATACCCTCAAGTACCGCCCCCTCCGGCCGCGACCACGAAACCAGCGCCCAGCCTTTGAACCCGCCCTCGTCGTCGCCTTCCAACTTGCCGTAATAGGCTTCCAACTCATCGAACGTCTTGATCGTCTTGATGATATTGCCATCAAGCAGCGCCTTCGCGTCGGCAAACAGCTTTGCCTGGATACTCTCCAGCAGGCCCGGTGCCTCCGCAACAAACGCCTCGCGCGTCATCGTATGCATCGCAACCTTGTCGCCATCGCGTAGAGCGTCGCGGCGCATGAACGTGACGTTGCCGCCCGCCGCATCGCGTCCACCGATTTCCACGATTACAGGCGCGCCGCGGCGCACCCAGTTCCACCGCTTTTCCGCCGATTTGACCGGCTTGGCATCAACCAGTACCCGGATACCCGCCGCCTTGAGTTCCTTCTCGATCTCCTGGCAATACTCCAGTAACGCCGCGTCTTCGGGCTTCTCGCGCAGCATCGGCACGATCACGACCTGGCGGGGTGCCACCTTCGGCGGCAGACGCAGCCCATCGTCGTCGGCGTGGGTCATGATGAGCCCGCCGATCAGCCGCGTCGACACACCCCAACTCGTCGTATGGCAGAACTCAAGCTGACCCTGCGCGCTCTGGAACTGAATGTTCTGCGCCTTGGCAAAATGCGTCCCAAGATAATGCGACGTCCCAGCCTGCAAAGCCTTGCCGTCCTGCATCATCGCTTCGATCGAATACGTGTTGTCGGCTCCGGGAAACCGCTCGTTGGCGGGCTTCTCCCCCGCAATCACCGGTATGGCAAGCACGGTCTGGGAGAACTCGCGATAAACTTCGAGCATCTTCAAAGTCTCGGCCATGGCGTCGTCGCGGTCGACGTGCGCGGTGTGCCCTTCCTGCCAAAGAAACTCGGTCGTGCGCAAGAACAGCCGGGTCCGCATCTCCCAGCGCACCACGTTGGCCCACTGATTGATGAGCAGCGGCAAGTCGCGATAGCTCTTGATCCAGCGCTGGAAAGCGTCCCCGATGATCGTTTCCGATGTCGGCCGCACGATCAGCGGCTCCTCAAGTTTCGCGGTCGGATCGACCACCAGCTTGCCGCCCTGGTTCATCAGCCGGTGGTGGGTGACGACCGCCATCTCCTTGGCGAACCCCTCGACGTGCTCGGCTTCCTTGGCGATGAAGCTCAACGGAATGAACAACGGAAAATAGCAGTTCTCGTGCCCGGTATCCTTGATGCGGGCATCAAGATCGGCCTGGATCCGCTCCCATACCCCCCAGCCCCAAGGCTTGATGATCATGCAGCCGCGAACCGGGCTCGTCTCCGCCATGTCGCCATCACGCACAACCGCCTGATACCAATCAGGAAAGTTTGCTTCCCGTGTCACTGAAAGCGCGCGCTTGCTCATCAAATCCCCCTCAGCACAAAACATTGCGGCACGATCACGCCCGCTAGAGGGGGATCGCGCGGCACGGGAATGAAATCACAGGAAAGGGACATAGGGCTCTCGGATACGGTGAAACGGTGCGGAATGCTTTGTCCACGGGCTTACCCACAAGCGCCCCGCCGCGCAAGCCAACCCTGGTCGCAGGCTCCCCCGGTCCACCGCTATCGTCGCGCGCCCAACACCCTTGCTCAACCCCGCACCCCGTCGATAACGCGATAAACGGCTTCGATTAGTTCGACCTTCAAGACCTGTTAGAATTTCGCAACTTCACCTGACCAAGAGCAATCCGATGACGACCGTTGCGTCCTCCACCATCCGCCCGGCGACCCAAGACGATGTCCCGGCAATCCTTGGACTTTATGCCGAAACCGGCCTTGACGACGGCGTTCGCCTAACCACCGCTGTAGCCCATGACCTGTTCCGCAGGATGGCCGCATACCCATATTATCGGCTCTTCGTCGTCAGCAACGCAGATGGGCAGGATGTTGCCTCGTACGGCCTGCTCATCATGGACAACATCGCCCACGCCGGCGCACCACTTGCCATCGTGGAACACGTCGCCGTAACGGCCTCTCAGCAAGGGCAGGGCCTGGGTAGACTGATGATGCACCACGCCATGGCCGAGGCCCGCGCCCATGGCTGTTACAAACTGGCCCTATCATCCAACGTCAAGCGCGAACGCGCCCATGAATTCTACGACAAACTCGGCTTTATCCGCCACGGCTACAGCTTCGTCGTTGACCTTGGCTCCAGCACCCCACCCGACATTTTCTCGGACTAGAGTGCTTCCGTGGAAAAGCATGCCCCCGCGAAGGCGCGGGTGTGTGCGGTTTTGCGGCAAAAGAAGCACGACAAACCACAGAGCTAGGGTCCTTGCGCGATTCAATCAAAACCGCAAGGACCTTAGTGCGCAGGGCTGGTATAAGCCTTCTTTTGAGCGCCACGCTCGGCGCTGCCTGCGACCACCAGACTGGCGAGCCCAGTTCATGACGGGCAACCAGCATACCTGGCTTCGCCGACTCAAGGGCCAATTGGCCAAATACACGGCCACAGTGATGGTTTTACCACGCCAAACACAACAAGCTGATATTGCATCGTTTTTTGACGCCTCGGCGACATGAATCCGGTTTGAGCGCCGTGCGATGCTTTGCAAATCCGCTTGACATCACGGCCCCGCAAAACGCCAATCATTTGCAGCGTCGGCTGTGTATTTTCGGTGGAGTGCGTTAGGCATGTCGCTTTTATTTGATGTTGCGGCTCATTTTGTCCGCGCCGTTTTGACAGTGTGCTTGGGATTGATCGTTTGTTTGGGGGGCTCCCAGCCCAGCGCTTCGGCTGACCTCGCCGCGCTCAAAACTGCCATTTCGGAAGCGGGCTTTCGCGCCGTCTATCCTCCGACGTCGGGTGAGGGAGCCGGCATGATCTATCGCGACGTGGTCGATGATCAGGGGAAAAAGTTCCGCGATATCGTTTGC
>JANOVN010000337.1:0-6775 GCA_031417455.1 Hyphomicrobiaceae bacterium
TTAACCTCTTTCGAATTTTTCGGATTCTGGGCCCCGCAGCCCCCGATTTACCGCGCCTGGGAAAGGTATAGACAATAAACGACTGCACATGGAATAGGCTTGACGGGAGGAGGCAGCGCTTTAGGTACTCACTGTGGCGAACCAGCC
This sequence comes from Hyphomicrobiaceae bacterium, assembly GCA_031417455.1. Lineage (GTDB taxonomy): Bacteria > Pseudomonadota > Alphaproteobacteria > Rhizobiales > Hyphomicrobiaceae > JANXVY01. The sequence goes on from JANOVN010000337.1 coordinate 148, forward strand.
ACCATTTGCTGGTGTGCCAGTAACCGATTGACACCGCAGCACAAACGCTGAATTTTAGCGCGGTAAAGGCCCTAACTGTTTAAGCTTTGCTGGTGCCGGGTCAATACCGGACCACGATCCATGCTGACAACCGACGAGTGCACGTTGTTTGACGTGATTGCGCGCGGGTGGCTGGCGTGCGTGTCGCCCGTTCCGCAGCGCACATCGCTTTCAATTCATCCGGTGGCTCTTGCATAACCCCCAGCAGCGTTTAAGATTACCTCGGGCCTGAATGTATAGAGTGGGTGCTGGACGTGGCAAACCTAACCGACCACATAACCGAAAAGTGTGACCAAATCGATCATGAATGTGACCGCATTATTAGGTCGACAACCACCGTTGATAAAGAAATCGACCGCCTCAGAATTTCAGCCAACGACTTAAATATTGGACTTGCGCATCTGGCGGAAGCCAAGGCCATTCTCAGTCGTCAACGGATGATTATATCCCGGCGCTTATTTTTCTCGGAAGTCCGGCCATCAGCCATAAAAGCGCGCTTCGGTCGTATTTTTATGCGTCCAAAATCTAAAAGTCGAAATACCAATTTCACTTAATGCTTACCGCATTGCCGCGTCATTCTAATCGAACAACTGATTGAGAAAGCGAATTACTGCGAAAAAGACACCCACGGCCCAATCGTCGACGCCGGCTCGTTGTGAACACGCCGGCGCGCTACTGGTGCGCTTCCGCCATCCATGACCTTGCTCTCTTCCGCAATGTCGGATCGGGACATGGCAACCGGGGGAGCCGTCAAGTATAAATTCGCCTTTTCAAACCAAGTCGGGTTCGCAAAGAAGCTCACCGCGATGGCTCCCGCTACGATAAAAGTTCTGGCCATTCTGCGCCAGACCGCCTTGCCCTCAAAACGATAAGCACTCCGCCAGACACAGTTCACGATTACAACTAGAAGCAAAATAGTGAAAGGCTGTCGGGTAGAATGAGAAATTAGACCGACGGCAGAAAGCCAGTCCAAATCATTTCCTTTAGTAATAGGCGCAGTAGATGGTTCCCAGTTCCATTGAACAAGCCCCAGAAAACCTGCGAGACCAATCGCAAAAAAAGCAACTGACAACTCATAATCGCCATACCACGCCCGCCCGAATAATGTCCCGGACCGTGTTGCGCGCCAGCCGTTGCTCCCGCGCAATCCGCTTGATCTTCTTGCCCTCGACGAAATGGGCGCGTCGAACCTTAGCCGCAGTGTCCACTGTGATCATCCCCGCTTCGCCCCTCCCGAGTGCGAACGCACACCAAAGGGACATCTTCAGCTCACGGGGTTAAGGGGTCAGTTTTGGACGCCGATTCCCCCGGCTAGCGGGTCAATTTTCCACGCCGGTCCACAACATAGAATTTACACCCGACAGCCGTGGGTCCCTCGGGTCGAGCCCGAGGGCAGGCAAGCCTGGCCCTGGAGTGGGGGCGCGATTACGGACCCAGCTGGGTCATCAGGCAATTGTTGTGGCAAATGTTTCAAATGAAGGGCGATGCAGAGGCTCGTGCTGATCTCGGCAGACCGTTCAGAACGCACTCGACGTCTTGATAAGCGATCCAACGAGTCTGTCTGTCCGTTTTTATTACCGCGACACCTAATTGTGTTTGCACCCTGCGATGGGTCCTTCAAGTCGGTTCTGTAGTAGATGGAATGACACAACGATCTCAGCCAAATCCCGTGCAGTTGGTCTGGTTTAAGCGCGATCTGCGTGTCCACGATCATCGTCCACTATTAGAGGCGTGCAAACGTGGAACGGTGGTGCCCCTTTATGTTGTCGAACCCGAATTATGGCGCGAACCGGATGCAGCGGCGCGACACTGGGAATTTATCGCGGAGTGTTTGGCTGAATTGGCGGCCGATATCGCCCGCCTTGGACAGCCGCTAATCATTCGCGCCGGTGACGTCGTCCAGGTCCTGGAGAGCATTCGCCACAGCCATGGCGTCGGCGGCCTCTGGTCACATGAGGAAACTGGCAACGCTTGGACATTTGCCCGCGATAGATTAGTCGCTGCCTGGGCGCGCGCCCATGGCATCTCTTGGCATGAGATACCGCAGCATGGTGTGATTCGCCGCCTTGTGAACCGAAACGGTTGGGCAGCCGCCTGGGACCGCCAGATGGGCGAGCCTAAGACGTTGCCGCCGCAGCTGAGGCGTGTTTCTGGCATGGAAACCCGAGATATTCCGTCCCTGGCGGATCTCGGGCTGAGGCCCGATGGCTGTCATCAACGGCAGCGCGGCGGACGGCAGGCAGGCCTCGACCTGCTCGCCAGTTTTCTTGAGGGTCGCGGCCAGAACTACCGGCGGGAGATGTCCAATCCGCTCAGCGGCGCCACCGGATGTTCGCGCCTGTCGCCGCATCTGGCGTGTGGCACAGTCTCCATGCGTGAGGTGGCACAAGCAACGTGGCGACGCTTGCAGCAGCTGAAGGCAGATACATCGCCGGATGCCATGGCTTTGCGCGCATCGCTGGTCTCATTCTCCGGGCGGCTGCACTGGCATTGCCATTTCATGCAGAAGCTGGAATGCGAACCAGCAATAGAGTTTCGTGAGCTTCACCCTGCCATGCGCGGTTTGCGCCCGCAGTCCGCCGATTGCGCCTTACTCGATGCTTGGGCGACGGGACACACCGGCTACCCGTTCCTCGATGCCTGCATGCGCAGTCTGACCGCGACGGGCTGGCTTAATTTCCGCATGCGCGCGATGGTGATGTCGTTCGCCAGCTATAACCTGTGGCTACCGTGGCGTGAGACCGGTTTGCATTTGGCGCGCCAGTTTACAGACTACGAACCGGGCATCCACTGGCCGCAGGTGCAGATGCAGGCGGGTACGACGGGCATAAATACCATCCGGATCTACTCGGTTGTGAAGCAAGGTCATGATCAGGATCCGACTGGGGCGTTTGTTCGCCGTTGGGTGCCAGAACTCGTCGGCATTGCGGACCATCACTTACAGGAGCCTTGGGCAGATAATGGGGCGCAAGCCATCATAGGTAAAATCTATCCGGTGCCGATTGTGGATTTGAAGGCATCCACGAATGCGGCCAAAGACACGATTTACGGCGCGCGACGCAGAGCGGGGTTTTCAAGCGCGGCAGACGATATTCAAGATAAGCACGGCAGCCGCAAGAGCGGCATTCCCATGCGGGGCGCTGAGCCTGCAAAGTGCAAGCGTAAATCCAAAGCTTCGGTGGATCAGATGAAGTTCGACCTATGACCGTTGGGCAAAAACGCTTCACCAAGTCGAATTTGCCAACAAAACTGTGCGCGTTGTGCGGCCGCTCGTTTGCCTGGCGTAGGAAATGGGCGCGGGTCTGGGAGGAGGTCAAGTACTGTTCGGACCGCTGTCGGGCCGCCAAGCCGCGTGCGGCGGTCAAGGCCAATCGGCTGAAGACTTGAGGCCTGCTAGGAACGTCGCTGCGCTGTCGGCAATGCGAACCTTCTCGGCATCCTCGAACTTATCGTAAGTCCGCACCATCTGTGCCATGCGAGGATTACTTTTGATCGTCGCGGCGTGGCGGGCAATGAAATCCCAGTAAAGCGCATTGAACGGGCATGCTTGGACGCCAGTGCGAGCCTTTACATCGTGAGCGCAACCTTTGCAGTAGTCAGACATCCGGTTGATGTACGCGCCGCTCGCTGCATAGGGCTTCGATGCCAGCAAACCACCATCGGCGAACTGGCTCATACCAATGGTGTTGGGTAGCTCAACCCACTCGTAGGCGTCAGCGTAGACTGCAAGGTACCACTCATGCAGCGCCTGCGGACTGATGCCCGCAAGCAGTGCGAAGTTACCGGTGACCATCAACCGCTGAATGTGATGGGCATATGCCTCTTCCTTGGTCTGAGTTACGGCGGCGCACATGCACGCCATCTCGGTCTCGCCTGTCCAGTAAAAATCGGGGAGCGCGCGCGTATGGTTCAATACATTCGATGTGGCGTACCCCGGCATTTTCAACCAGTAGACCCCGCGGACATATTCGCGCCAGCCAATGACTTGGCGGATGAACCCTTCCGCAGCGTTTAGCGGGACGGCGCCGGAGGCATAAGCTGCCACGACCTTGCGGCAGATCGCCAAGGGATCGAGCAACCCGCAATTGAGATACATTGACACGACGGCGTGGTAGAGGAACTTTTGATCCGCCAGCATGGCATCCTGGTAGTCGCCGAAGTTGGGCAAGCCTTCGGCAACAAACCTGTCGAACGCGGCTTCCGCGTCGGCTCGGGTGACGGCGAACCAGAAGGGATCAGCGTCGCCGAAGTGATTGGCAAATCGGGATTTGACCAACGCCACGACCTCGCGCGTGATCGCGTCTTGCTGGAAATGAGCCGGCTCCGGCATGAACAGATCGGCCTTGGCCGGCTTGCGGTTGTCATGATCCAAATTCCAGACGTCGCCCGCTGGCTTATCGCCGTTCATCAACAGGCCTGTTTTGCGGCGCATCTCGCGATAGAAAAATTCCATACGCAATTGTTTGCGACCAGACGCCCACGCGGCAAAATCGGTGGTCGAGCAAATGAACCGGGTATCGGGCCGGACATCGACCGGCAAGCCGAAGCGTGCCGCCCACCCGCGCATTCCGTCCAACAAGCGCCATTCGCCCGGCTCGGTGACGACAATGCGTTGCGGACAATGGGCTGCGACCGCGCGCGCTACCTCAGCCGCAAAGCTCCCCGCGTTGCCAGCATCGTCGAGCTTTGTGTAGACGACCCGCCAGCCTAGCCCGCGCAACTCGTCGGCGAAGTGGCGCATAGCGGAAAACAGGAAGATAATCTTCTTCTTGTGATGGCGGACATAGGTGGCCTCCTCGGCGACCTCGCACATCAAGACCATGTCGAGCGCTGGATCGCAGGCGGTCAAACTCGACAAGTCCGGCGCAAGCTGATCGCCGAGCACGAGTATGAGGTTTCGGATTTTTTCCGCCGGCATCATCACATCCAGTTGTGGTTCGGCTGCATTATCACCCGCCTTGCCAGCGGTGGTTGGCACGGTGGCGCAGGCTTGCCCGATCGCAGCGGCTCGCATGCTTCGTCGCGCGGCCAGACACCCGTTCACGCCAAGCCTTGAAGCTGGAACGCTTGAGGCTAGCCCGCATCAACGCGATGATGTCCGCCTCGCTCATGCCGAAACTGGCGCGGATCGCATCAAACGGAGTGCGGTCCTCCCAGGCCATTTCGATGATCCGGGATCTTGTTGCATCTTCGATAAGTGCGCGCGGGTCATTCATCTGCTGCCCGTTGACTTAGGTGAGGTCGCCGCCCGTCGCCAGAGCCACTGCATTGCCGGTCGGACCCGCAGAAACCCGCGATAGGCAAGTTCAGCAAACGTATTGATAACGGGTAACAGCGTAATCCGCCCGAGCCATCGCCAGCCCGGCAGCGTCAACCATAACTGAGCAAAACCGGCAGCACCCGAATGCAACTGACCATTTGCCGTCTGCACATGAAACCGGGCAAGCGCTTCACTTCTGTTAAGCCCATCTACGACCACACCACCTTTCACCGCTGCCACATCGACGAACGCCACCCGGTCCGCCCCTGCACATTTGCGGTAGAGCCCGATTTCAGAGCGACATAACGGACAATCACCATCGAAGAAAACGGTCAAGTCAGTCGGCGGCAGGGGTGGGGAAACTTGCATCGACTCAGGCCTTGCCAACGCGAAGCGTCGAGCGCCCACCATCGACACCGATGATCTGCCCTGTCATCCAACCCGCGTCGTCTGAGAGCAGGAATTGCGCCAGCGCTGCCATCTCGTCCGCAGTCCCGAGCCGTGGGATAGGATGCAGAACTGCAATGCCCTCGGCCATGCGTGGTTTCATCGTCAGTCCGGCAGCCAGCGGTGTTGCCGTAAGGCTTGGCGCAATCGCATTGACACGAATTGATGGCGTGAGCTCAGCCGCGAGACTGAGCGTCAGCCCCTCGATCGCCGCTTTAGCCGAGCCGATGGCCGTGTGCATTGGAAAGCCCTGACGTGCGGCGATCGACGAGAACAGCACGACGCTGCCATTTGCCGCCTTCAATGCCGCGGTTGCCAGTCGCACCGCTGTCATCGCTCCGACGACATTCACGTGGAACGCTAGCATCATATCGGCGGCGGTGGTGAGGGCCAACGGCTTCAGCGGGATTGAACCGACAGCATAGACCAGCCCACCCAGCCGTCCGTCGGTCACTGCACTTGTAATGGCGACCGCGATTGAGGCTTCATCGAACACGTCGCAAACCAGCGCCGTTGCGCCAATTTCCGCAGCCAGTGCTTCGGCGCGTTCTGCACTGCGTGACGTGATCGCAACCCGTTGTCCCTGCCCGCGCAAACGGCGGGCGAGCGCTTCACCGATTCCGCCAACGCCGCCGAAAATGAGAACTGGATCCGTGGAGACGCCGGTCATGATGATCTTTCGAAGGGTGCAATTTCAAGCTTGGTAAGTGTGGTAGGAATTCGCTCATTGAATTTGAAGAAACCGCCCGTGGCGTGCGGCCAAAACAAGTTGTCCCATTGGCGCGCAATTTGAATCAATGGTACGCCCGCACTGCCGCAGGCCTTTGCCGACGTTTCAATCTGCGGACGCACGAACCCCACAGGAACCAAAGGAGTCACGAC
>JANOVN010000338.1:0-5522 GCA_031417455.1 Hyphomicrobiaceae bacterium
GGACATCTTCTCCCCAGGGGGAGAAGAAAGTGAAGTGCCGCAAACTCAGCCTCGCCATCACGAACGTCCCTCCAGCACCGCATAAACATCGCCCGAATTCGCTTCATGCGGCAGCGCCGCGATATGCGCCGCCATGTCCGCCGCCGAGATAGCATCCCCAAACCCCAGCACCTGGCCCTCGCCCAGTGCAATATTGAACCGGTAAGGCCCCAGCGCCGCCAGCCTATCGAGGCACGCATATGCCACCTCCCGCTGGATCGTCGTGAACTCAAACGAGATCGCCGGAACAAGCTTCGTCAGCCCCGCCAGCACGTCCGCTTCAAACCCCTCGACGTCGATCTTCACGAACGCTGGCATCCCATGCGCGGCAATCAGAGCGTCAAGTGTCGTCACCGGCACCTGGATCTGCCGGTCCCAAACCTGCCCCTCCCAGCCGCCCGCACCATCGGCTGCGGCAACAAACGCCGTGCTCGCCGTCGTCACCGTCGGGTTGGCCGAATTGATGTGCAGCGTCAGCTCACCCGCCTTGGGCCCGCACGCAGCCTCTACCAGCGCGACGCCGAGATCGTCGCCGTAAATGGCAGCAATCGCCTTGGCACAATCGGGCTGCGGCTCCAGCGCAATCACCCGCGCACCTGCGCGCCTGAATGACCCGATCCTGTCCCCCACATGGCTACCGATGTCGAACGCCAGATCGCCCGGCTTGAGCAGGCTCGCATACAGCCGGTCCATGGCGGCATCCCGCGCCGGATCGCCGTAGTAAGTCTCCAGCGAATGCCGCAACGATCGCATCGCCGGATCGGCCTTCAGCGCTTCCACGACTGACATTGTCATGCCCCCAATACCTTCGCCACTTCAACCGGCGTCTCGAAATCCTCAGGAATTCCCGCAACGCCAGCGCGCTTCATCCAAGCGCCCAGCGCTGGATTTGCGGTCAACACGCAAAACGGCACCGCCAGCAGATACCCAGCCGTCAACGGCAAGCTCCAAATGAGTGTCGTCGGCGAAATCGCCCAAAGCGACCCGCAAACAATCAACCCAAACAGCGTCTGCGGCCACAACTGCAAAACCGCCGTCGTCCACGAAATACCGTAAGCGTCGCGCGACTGCCCGCCCCAGATCACCGACTTACCCAGGAGCAGCAATCCCGCCATGAACACCGTGGTCCGGATCGTCGACACCGCCCCTTGCAGGAACGAAAACACCAGTTCAACCGCCGCGCTGATCCCAAACCGCACCGGCCCTCCGAACCTTGCGACCTCGCCCTTGGTCAGCATCGCATCGATCAGCCCCGCCATCTTGGGCGCGAGGTACATCGCGAAGAACACCACATAGAGCCACTTCGCCGTCCCAACCGGAAACCCCGGGACGGTCTGGAAATGCTTTGTCGCAATCGGCGATAACGCAATCATCACGGTCCATGCCGGCAAGCCCACAAACATCAAGATCGCCCACACCAGCTGAAACCGGCTCATCGGCAGCAATCCGGGAATATCGAGCAGCTTGGTGTATTGCAGATTGCCCTGACACCAGCGCACATCGCGCGTGAGGAAATCCAGCATCGTCGGCGGATTTTCCTCCCACGACCCGCCCTCGACCGGCAGCACCCTCACCTCATAGCCCGCCCGCCGCATCAGCGTCGCCTCGACCTGATCGTGCGACAGCACATGCCCGCCGAACGGTGGCCCGCCCGCGATCACCGGCAGCGCGCACTCATCGCGGAACGGCGCAATCCGCACAATCGCATTGTGTCCCCAGAACGGCCCGCAATCCGCCGTCCACCACGCCTGCCCCATCGTGTAGGACCGCATGCCGTGCCGCATCCCAAACTGGAAAATCCGCGCAAACGCACTGGTCGACGGCATCCCGACCACAAGGCTCTGCACAATCCCGAGCTTGGGATACGCGGCCATCATGCGAACGAGCTTCACGATCGCGGTCCCCGACATCAAGCTGTCGGCATCCAGCGGCAGCATCAGCTCGAACGCCCGGCCCTCAACTTCCGTAAACTCCCGCACGTTGCCGGCCTTAAACCCGGTGTTGACCGCCCGCCGCCGGTAAACAATAGGAGCCCCTGGCTCCTCTGCTAGCCACGCAGCAACGAGTGCCTCCTCCGCCGCCGCAACGTCCATCTTGTTCGTATCGCTCAACAAAAAGTACGAAAACGCCGCCCCCTCGCCGGTCGCATCCACGCTCGCCTTGACCGTCTTGAGCCGCGTGATCGCCCGCCCCGGCTCCTCGTTGCGCAACGTCATGATGATCGCGGTCCTAACCGCCAACGGCATCGCCACGTCGCCCGCCGCCATATACGGCGCAACCTCGGCCTGCGCGTCCCGTCCGCCATGCAGCAGCCACAGGCCGATCACCGCATTCCAAAACCCCAGCACGGTCCACGGCGTCCCGACCGCGAAACACAGAAACATCACCCAGCCGACAATCGACCACCCGCCCGCGCCGAACACCGACGCCGCCAGCGCCAGCAACGCGATATAGGTTGCGACGTTCAGCACCATCACGATCTGACGCCGCCGCTGAAGTTCGGCATTTGCCTGCAGCCCCGCAGGTGTCATAACGCTGGCATGCGGGTCTGAGCCCGTTCCACGGTCTTGGACCTCAACCCCCAGCTTCGTAATCCCGTGCGTCATCCCACGTCCCAATCAAATCAATCCGCCGCACCGATAGGCTCCAATACCCCATGAGCGATCCAGCGACCACAGGCATGAGCGATCCAGCGACCACACCCAAGCGACGGTCGGCAGCCCAGCGCCACGTCTCCCGCGCCCTCTGGTACGTCCGCGCCGGTCACGCCGAACTGCGCATCGCGTCACTGCCTCCGCTCGCCCCCAACCAAGCCCGCGTCCGCACCCAATACAGCGGCATCAGCCGCGGCACCGAGCGCCTGATCCTGTCGGGATCAGTCCCCCCCGGCGAATACGAGCGTATGCGCGCCCCACTCCAAGAAGGCAGCTTTCCGTTTCCAGTCAAATACGGCTATTGCGCGGCTGGCATCGTCGAAGACGGCCCCCAAGGCTTGCTTGGCAAATCGGTCTTCTGCCTCCACCCCCACCAGGACGTATTCAACGCCCCCATCGACATGCTGGTTCCCCTGCCGGAAGGCTTGTCCACCCGCCGCGCAACGCTTGCCGCCAACATGGAAACCGCCCTCAACGCCTTATGGGACAGCGCCGCCGGCCCCGGCGACACCATCGTCGTCGTCGGCGCCGGCATCCTTGGCCTCCTCGTCGCGTCCCTCGCAACAGGCATCCCCGGCACCAACGTCACCATCGTCGACCCCATCACCGAGCGCGCCCCCCTGGCCGCCTCCTTCGGCGCAAATTTCGCAAATCCCGACAACGCCCCCGCCAACGCCGACGTCGTCTTCCACACCTCCGCTGCCGCCCACGGCTTTAATACCGCTATCGCCTGCGCCGGCCTCGAAGCCACCGTCATCGAGTTGAGCTGGTATGGCGAAAAATCGATTCCTGCCGTCCTCGGTGGCGCTTTCCACAGCCGCCGCCTGAAGCTCATTTCCTCCCAGGTCGGCCACGTCTCCCCCTCGCGCCGCCCACGTTGGAGCTATACCCGCCGCCTCGAAAAAGCGCTGCTCTTGCTGCAGAACCCCGCCTACGACGCTCTGGTCGCGCAAGACATCCCCTTCGACGATTTAGCCACCCGCCTACCGCAAGTCCTGACCGGCACCTCGACAAACCTCCCGCCGGTCATCCGTTACATCACCACCAGCTAAAGAAAGCACGCTCCCATGTTCGCCGTAGAAGTCCGCGACCGCATCATGATTGCCCACTCCCTGCCCGACCCGTTTTTCGGCCCCGCCCAGAACATGCACGGCGCAACCTTCGTCGTTGACGTAGCCTTCTTCCGCGAAAAGCTGACTGCCCAGAACGTCGTCGTCGACATCGGTGCTGCGCTTGACGTGCTCAACAAAACCTTAAAGCCGCTCGCCTACCAAAACCTCGACAACCTGCCCCAGTTCAAAGGCATCCTCACGACGACCGAATTCCTCTGCAAATACATATTTGATTGCATGGCCAAAGCCGCCGATACTGGCACCCTGGGCCAGGACGGCAAAGGCCTCGCCAAAATCCGCGTGACGCTGAGCGAAACCGACCTCGCCCGCGCCGTGTACGAAGGACCCGTGCGTTGAAACTTTCGACCGCTAGAGCAATTTCGTTTGCAATCCCCGGCGACATCGACTTAGCCACCGGGGGCTATGCCTATGACCGGCGCGTCATGGCGATGCTGCCCGACTATGGCGTCCAGGCCGATCTGGTCGCCCTCCCCGGCAGTTTCCCCTTCCCCACGCCCGCCGATCTCGTCGAAACCAAACGCCTGCTCGCAGGTGCCCCCTCCACCAGCACGCTTTTGATCGACGGCTTGGCGCTCGGAGCTATCCCCGCTGACCTTATCAAAAACCTCAGCCGCCCGGTCCTGGCCCTCGTCCATCACCCGCTCTGCCTCGAATCAGGCATCACCGATCACCAAGCCGCGCATCTGAAAGCCACTGAAACCGCAGCCCTCGCGCTCGCCCGCCACGTCTTGGTCACGAGCTTTGCGACCAAGCGCATCCTCGTCGCCGACTTCGGCGTGCCCACCACGAAAATCACTGTCGCCGAACCCGGCACCGATCCGTCCATGCGCGCCTCCGGCACCGGCACCCCGATGCAACTGCTGGCCGTCGGCGCGGTCTCCAAACGCAAAGGCTACGAAATCCTCATCGAAGCCCTGAAACCGCTGACAGACCTAGACTGGCGCCTCACCATTACCGGCGCGACCGACCGCGACCCCGCAGCCGTCGCAGGCCTTGAATCCGCCATCGCCGCCGCGCGCTTCCACGACCGCGTCCGCCTGTCGGGAACCGTCGTCCCGGCAACGCTCGCCAAATACTACGACACCGCCGACCTGTTCGTGATGTCGTCCCTGTTCGAGGGCTACGGCATGGTGCTAGCCGAAGCCATGGCGCGCGGATTGCCCATCGTCTGCACCACCGGGGGCGCTGCAAGCGACACCGTCCCCGATGGCGCGGCTCTCAAAGTCGCCCCCGGCAACGCGCAAGCCCTGACCGCCGCTATCGAAAAAGCCCTGACCGACAAACGCCTGCGCCGCCGCATGGCCGACAGCAGTTGGGAAATGGGCCGCACCTTGCCGCCCTGGACCGAAACCACCCGCCGCATCGCAGCCGTTGTCATGGGATTATCATTGTGAGCGGTTTTTCTCCTGACTGGCTAGCACTTCGCGAAGCAGCCGACCACCGCTCGCGCAGCCAATCCGTCGCCAACACACTGCAAACCCGCTTCCTTCAGCGCGAAATAATCTGGGTCTTGGACCTAGGTTGCGGCACCGGCTCAAACTTGCGGGCCACCTCTGCGCTCCTGCCGGATAAGCAATGCTGGACCCTGGTCGATAACGACCCGGCCCTGCTCGCCGCCGCCAAAGACGCGCTCATCGCCTGGGCCGACGAATCACTGATCGTCCAAGATCAACTCGAACTCCGCAAAGGCAGAGCC